>CAZQTQ010000402.1:0-4633 GCA_964596025.1 uncultured Rickettsiales bacterium | reverse complement strand
CCTCACCTCCGTGCCCGAGACCCCTCTGGTCGACATCCACGCCGGCGTCGAGGGCAGGCTCTTTGGCATGTTCGCGCTGCGCGGCGGCTACTACAGCGACGGGAAGTTCACCGACCACTACGCGTGCTGGGGGCTGGGCCTCGTCACCGAGCGCTTCCGACTCTCCTTTGGAATGCGGATCCAAGTCGGACCCATCGAGCGGCCGGTGCGGGCGATCGCGGACGAAGCAGAAAAGCGACTGACGGTTGGGGCCAGCGTAGAGCTGGGCTTCTAAGGCGTCCTCTCAGACGGCGCAGCCGGCGCCCCCGGAACCCCCGACTCCACCCCCCAGCGCGCAGCGAGGTCCGCCATCTTCGCCGCTTTGTGGGCGAGCGCTTCGGCCCGCTGGTCGATCCGCTCGGCTTCACGCAGGACCAACAAAACCTCGTCGCGGCGAACTCCGGTTTGGACGGCCTGCTCCCAGCGGCTTCGTAGGGCAGGCAACAGCGCAGCAAGCTCCTCCAGCTCCGAGGCGACGCTGCGGCTGAGGTTCTCGACTTGGCGATCGAGCGAGACGGCGGGACGAGAGTCTTGGGCCCCAGTTGCCCGGGGACCGAAGAGGAAAACGAGGGGCAGGACGCAAGCGACCACGAGGGCTTTGTGGAGGTCGGCAGGGGTCACGCGGCTATGATAGCGGGCGCCGTGAAACACCCCCCCCTTCCTGTCGTCATCCCCTGCCGCCACCGCAGCCCCCACGTGGCCGGAGCGCTTCACAGCGTTCAAGAAGCCGGCTGTGGACCCATTCGTCTCGTCTCCGAGGGAGCCTACGAGACGCCCCCTCCCGGAACGCAGCGTGTTCCCTGCGACGCGGAACTCGGCTTCGCCGGCCGCGCCAACCGAGGGCTGCGGGACCTCTGGGAAGAGGGGCACAAGAGGGCCTTGCTCCTCAACGACGACACCGAGGTCGACGCCGGGTGCCTGCCCGCACTCCAGGAGGCCCTCGACGACGCAGGAGTGGCCGCGGCGGGGGCGACCCTCATCGACTGGGAGGACGGCAGCCTGCAGCAGGCTGGCCTCGGCTTCGAGCCGCGCTGGGCCCGCCTTCAGGCCCGGCGCGAACCGGTGCAAGACCGGGTGGAAGATCGCAGCGCCCTCAGCGGCGCTGCCCTGGCGCTCGACTTAGAGGCATGGGCCGCCGTCGGTGGCTTTTCGGAGGCCTTCACCTTCTATTTCGAGGACGTCGACCTCTGCCTGCGGCTGAGGAAGGCGGGCTACCGGGTCGTGGTGGTTCGCGACGCAAGGGTACGGCACCGGGAAGGAGGAACCCGCGGGCGGGGCACCCCGGAGGCAGCCTGGCACCTCGGCCGCAACCACATGCTCTTGGCCCGGCGCCTCGGAGGACCTCCAGCCGAGCGCAGCCTGCGGCTGGCCTCGACGGCCACCCTTGCTTTCGCTTGGAGCCTTCGTGCACAGGGTGTCGGCGGTCTCGCTCCGGTCGCCCGCGGACTCTGGGCTGGGCTTCAGGCCTCGACCGCCGACCCTGTCTAGGATGCAGGGCGCCCCGAGCTGGGGGCCGGCACGACCGGAATGGGGGCTGGCCGGCTCGATAGCTCGGCCAAACCCACCCGCCAATCCCTCAGGCGCTCCGACCAGTCGTCGCGCTGTCTCGAGGGTGTGGTCTCCACCCACCGGCGCAGGGCTCGCCGGCGCCGCAAGCTGCCGGGGACACGTCCCCAAGCCGCGAGTTGTCCCAGCAACACCCCCAGCGGAAGGGCGAACCGGGTAGACCAGGGCTGCCCCTCGCTCAGCCCCCTCCCGCGCAGGGACGCGAGGCCCAGCACACCGTGCCGCGCCACTGTCCACAGTGGAGCTGTAAACAACCAGGCCACGGGCAGGTGGGTAAGAGCCACACGAGCGCGGTTGCGCTCGACAAGAAAGGCCTTTCGGAACGAGAGGGCTCCGAAGGAGCCGCCAACCCGGTGTCGAACGACGGCCTCCGGCTCATAGTGGCAACGTAGCCCCAGGCGAGCCGATCGCAGAGCCAAGTCTGCGTCCTCTCCGTAGGCGAAGTAGCTCGGATCCAGGCCACCAGTGCGAACCAGGGCCTCGCGCCGAAACAGAACCGCAGCTCCGGAGAACAAGAGCAGGGGTTCGGCCTCCAAGTACCGTCCGAGGGCCGGCTCGCCGCGACCCCGGCACCAGTTGAGGCCGTCGGGAAAGAGACCGTGACCGCAGTTGTCCAACAGATCTCTGCCGTCCCGAAGGAGGATGCGGGGAGCGACAATATCGGCCTCAGCGGAGGCCTTTAGCAAGGCGGCTAGCGCCCCGAGATCGAGCTCAGCATCGGGATTGAGCAAGAGGATCCGCTCGCCGCTGCACTGGCTCAGGCCGGCATTAACGCCGCCGGCAAAGCCCCGGTTGGTGTCCAGGTGGAGGGGACGCCAGCAACCGGAGACCTCTCCTGGTCCCTGGCTCGGTCGGCAGCGTTCGACGGCCCCATCCGACGCTCCGTTGTCGACGACAACCAGCTCCAAGTCGGGATGCTCCTGGGAGAGGACGGAAGCGATGCATCGGCGGAGGTCGTCCTCACCGCGAAAGTGCACGACTACCACGGAGACCCGACCCGAAACGCCCTCGCCCTCCAGCTCCGGAACGAAGGGATAGGGCCGGTGAAGCGGCTCCTCGGGGGGGGCGGAGGAGGGCTGGTCCGGGTACAGTCTCGGCTCCCGCATAGGAGTCCAGCCTAGCAGCCCACAGCGAACGGCTGGCCCCCCTTTCGACCCCCGAGGTGCGCATGTTCAAGAAGCTTCATCACATCGGAATCGCCGTGGCCAACCTGGATGCAGGAGCCAAAGCTTGGGGCGAGGAAGGCCTGGGTCTCGCGGAAGAGAGCCGGGAAGACGTCCACTCTGCGCTCACCCGGGTCGCCATGTTCCCAGTCGGGGACTGCCAGATCGAGCTGCTCGAGGCCATGGGCGAAGACAGTCCCGTCGGCAAGTTCCTCGCCAAGAGGGGCCCAGGCATTCACCACCTGTGCTTCGAGGTGGACGACATCGAGGGCGAGATCGCGCGGCTTCGCGGGCTCGGACTGCGCATCCTTGGCGAGGCGCCCAGCCCCGGAGCCCACGGCTCCCGCGTAGCCTTCTTGCATCCAAAGGACATGGGCGGCGTCCTTGTCGAGTTGAACGAATTCCCCGCAAACGACGGGACCGGCACGTGAGTCGAGGCGACCCTTGGGCTGGGCTCCTCTTGGTCGGCTTCGAAGGACTGAGCGCTGAAGACCCCTCGGTCCAAGCCCTGGTTGAGCGAGGAGTGGGCGGCTACATCGTCTTCGGTCGCAATGTGGAGACACCGCAGCAAGTCCATGCCCTCCTCGAGGGGATCCGCGAGAAGGAAGGCGACCGGCCGCTGGTCTACGCGGTGGACCAGGAAGGCGGCCGCGTGGCGCGGATCCGGGAGCCGCTGACGGTCTGGCCCGCCATGGCTCAGCTCGGTGCCCTCCGCAACGAGGGGCTGGCCGAGGCGGTAGGCCAAGCCCTCGGCGAGGAACTCGCAGCCCTTGGCTTCACGATGGACTTCGCTCCAGTAGTGGACGTGCGCTGCCCGACAACCACGGACTCCATTGGCGATCGAGCGTTGGGCGACGATCCCCGGTGGGTTGCTCGACTCGGCGGGGCGCTGGTGCGCGGGCTTCACGAGGCCGGGCTCTCCGCCTGCGCCAAACACTTCCCCGGCCACGGACACGTAGAGACGGACTCTCACGTCGACCTGCCAACCTGTCCGCTGGACGAAGCCACACTCCAGCAGAACCACATCGCCCCCTTCGCCGCGAGCCTGGAGGCCGGCGTTGATGCGGTGATGACCGCCCACGTTCTCTACCCCGAGGTCGACGCCCAGCGGCCCGCGACCCTCAGCCCTACCTGGATCGACGGAGTCCTCCGCCGGCAGCTCGGTTTCGACGGCGCCGTCCTCACCGACGACTTGGGGATGGGGGCTATCGTCAAACACGGCGGTATCGGGGCGGCTGCGGTGCAGGCAATCCGGGCGGGGGTCGACGGACTGCTCGTTTGCCGACACATCGAAGCGATCGACGAAGCCACAGCGGCTCTCGCTGCCGAGGCGGCTCGAGACGAGTCCTTCCGCCAGCGCTGCTACGAGAGCCTGGCCCGGCTCGAGGACTTAGCCCGAAAGCGTCCCCCCCATCCGGCAAGCAAGGACCAACTCCATCACCACCTGGGCACACCAGCTCATCGTGGGCTTGCGGCCCGGTTGGCTGGCGACACGGGCGCCCCGGGAGCCGACCCGACTTCGGACGGCAGCCACACCGCTTGACGCCGCCCTCTGGCCCCGATAAGCCTGTCCCCGCATCCCGCCCGGAGTCCACTGTGAACGCCCCTTGCCCCGAATGCGGAACCTCAGTCCCCGTACCCGACGACGCCATCCCCGGTGAGCTGATGATCTGCGACCACTGCCAAGTCGAGCTCGAGGTCGAGGCATTGGAGCCCCCGTCCCTCGTCCTGTTCGAGGAAGAGGAGAAGTAGCCCAGTGACTGCCGAGCGACTGTCCCGCGCCGTCGCTCAGGTGCGCGACGGCATGGCCCGCACCTATCCGGTCCTAGTCGACACGACCCAATGGTCCTGGGTCGAGGGTTCGA
>CAZQTQ010000401.1:0-4641 GCA_964596025.1 uncultured Rickettsiales bacterium | reverse complement strand
AGGACCTGCACCTTGAAGCCATCGGGCCAGGTCTCCGACAGCCCGGTAGGAAGTGCCGTGGCACGTCCGTCACTGAGCACGAAGAGGTTGGCTCGGTGCAAGTCGTTCTCCAAGAGGAGATCGCGCCCGCGACGCAGGGCACGTCCCAGGTCGGTGGCTCCAGCTCCCACTTCAAGCTCCCCCAGGACGGCGCGAAGCGTCCGACGGTCGGCGGTAAGGCCTGGAACAAGCACCTGGCCCTGACCATCGAAGGTCATCACTGCCCCCGGCGTACCCTCCGCCAAGCCATCCAACAGAGCCTGCGCCCGCTCAACTGCCGCTTCGAACACCGTTTCGCTGCCGTCATCGACAAGCATGGACATCGAGGCAGAGCGATCGACAAGGACGAGGGTTGCGACGCCCGGATCGAGTCCCGCTGCCGCCCGGGCCGTCCAGGTCCATTGAGGCTGAGCAAAAAGGAAGACCAGGGTGAGGACAATCAGGCAGCGAAGAAGCAGTAAGGCCAGCGACTCGAGCCGGCGTCGTCGACGAAGCTTCTGCTCGGAAGCCCTCAGGAAGCGCAGGGTCGGAAAGTCGATCTGGCGGACCTCACGAAAACCGGTGAGGTGGGCGGCCACGGGCGCGGCCACCAGGACAGCAAAGCCCAGCATCCAGGGTGCGAGAAAGGCGAGCGACACGAGCTAGGCTTCGAGGAAGCTGCGTAGCGGCAGCCCCATTCCTTCGCCGGTGTTGAGGAGAAGGTAGCGGATGCCCGCACTCACGCTCTCCTCCCGCCGGCGTTCCAAGAAGGCCTGAAACTCCAGCCGGTACTGGCGGGCGAGTTCGCGAGGATTAATGGGGAGGCTCCCTCCACCTTCGAGATCAACGAAGCGGGCAGGTTCCTGGAACGGGAAGTCCAGCTCAGCGGGGTCGACAAGGTGCAAGAGCCAAACCTCCCCACCTCTCACCACGTGCTGCGCCAGGAGACCGGACCAGCGCTCCTCATCGGGGTCAAGACAGTCGCTCACGACGACCACGAGGGACCTTGGGGTGCGGGCTACGACCTCGTGAACTGCGTCGCCGAGGGAGCCGGGGCCAGCCGGTGAGTGCCGGAGCAGTTCTCCAGCGAGTTCGTGCATCCAGTTGCGGCCGTTGCGAACCGGACGCCTCCACGAACTTCCCTCACCCCACAGGCTGATTCCCACACCATCCCCCTGGCGAAGGAACCCCCAAGCGAGGGTCAGGGCGAGAAGACAGGCGGCGTCCCACTTGGACTCGGCTGAGTCCAGCTCTGATTCCTTCACTTCCGGTGAGGACGGAGTAGTGGTTCCAAAACTCATCGATCCGGATCGGTCGACTAGGAGCTGAACATCAGTCCGCCTCTCGCTCTCGAAACGTTTCACTAGGGTTCGCCCCGTCCGGGCACTCGCCTTCCAATCCAGGCGCCGGAGGTCGTCTCCGGGGCTGTACTCTCGGTGCTCGGCAAACTCAACCCCGCCCCCCATCCGTCGCGATCGGTGCACTCCGATGCTGTGATTCGCTACGAGGTAGCGAGTCCTCAGCACGAGGTTTTCCGCCTCCTCGATGAGTTCGGGGCTCATATCCATCACAGCGCCTACAGGGCCTCCGGCCGGTCCAGCTGGGCGAGGATGCGCTGGATTATCTCGACGGAGTCAATGCCTTCGGCTTCAGCGCGGTAATTGGGAAGTACCCGATGGCGAAGGACGGGAAGCGCCAGCGCTCGGATGTCTCCGCGCGTGACTGCAGTGCGGCCGTGAAGGAGAGCACGCGCCTTGGCTCCCAGAACCAGGGACTGCCCGGCCCGTGGGCCGGCCCCCCAGGAGACCCACCGCTGCACAAAGTCCGCCGCCTCCGGTCCCGGACGGCTCGCGCGGGCCAGATCCACCGCGAAGCGAACTGTCTCCGTTCCCACCGGAACGGCACGGACTATTCGCTGCAAGTCCATGAGTTCTTCGGGGGAGACGACCGCCTCAGGAACGCCTCTCTCTCCTACAGTTGTTGATTCAATAATTTCTCTTTCTTCAGAGCTACTTGGGTAGTCAATATTTATGTACAACATGAATCGATCAAGTTGGGCTTCCGGCAAGGGGTAGGTGCCCTCGTGCTCGATCGGGTTCTGGGTGGCGAAGACGAAGAATGGCTCCGGAAGAGGATGGTCACTCCCGCCCATCGCCACCCTCCCCTCCTGCATGGCTTGAAGCAGTGCTGCCTGGGTCTTGGGAGGAGTCCGGTTGATCTCGTCCGCCAAGACGACGTGAGCGAAGATCGGTCCTGAGACAAAGCGGGGCGACCGCCGTCCCGTACTCGGGTCCTCCTCCAGCAACTCGGTGCCGATGATGTCCGAAGGCAAGAGGTCCGGCGTAAATTGGATGCGGGAGAACGAGCAGGAGGTCGCCTGGGCAAAGGTCTGGACCAGAAGGGTCTTCGCCAATCCGGGCACCCCTTCAAGGAGGCTGTGGCCCCGTGCCAAGAGCGAGATGAGGAGCAGATTGATCGTTTCCTCCTGGCCCACAATCACCCGACTCACTTCTTGCCGGATGCGCGTACCAGCGGCAACGACCGCTGCCGATGGATCCGGGGTACTCGTGGTCGGGGTGGTCGACTTCGTCGGTGCGTCCATGGAGTGCTCCTACCTAGAGCCGAGTCGTTCAGCGAGGATTCTCAAGACCTGCTGCTCGTGCTCGGCTCGTTCGATGCGCCCGCTGCGGGCATAGAGATCAGCGAGGCGTTGGTGAAGGTCGGGGATGAAGGGGTTCAGGGCAATCCCCCTCCAGGCAAGGGCTTCCGCTTTTCGGTCATCGCCCCGCAGGAAGCGTAGCCCACCAAGGAGTTCGACGGCTGGAGTGTGGTTCGGGTACAGGGCCAAGGTGGACTCGAGCAGGGCCACCGCCTCGTCTCCGCGTCCCAGTGCCTGGAGGGTGTGGGCTCGCTTGGTTTCCAGGGCGGGCGAGGAGTAGGCACTGGACTGCACCGCCCGCTCATAGGCAACAAAGGCCGCGTCTGGGTGACCCCGCAGGCGAAGAAGATCCCCGATACGCGTTCGTTCCTCCATGCGGCGATCCGCCAGAAGCACTGGGTCCAACGCTTCCGCCCGCCTATCCAGCTCGGCTGCAGCTCCCCTCTCCAACTGCAGTTCAAAACCGCGTACTTGCGCGCGCACCTCCAAGCCTTGCTTCTGGATGTGTCGGCGCACTTGGTCCTCGAACCGTCCGGGCGCGATGCCAAGCATCGCTTCGGCCTCAACCACGGCATCGCCCGAGTCCCGCAGGGCCGAAGCAAGACGACGGAAGCCCTCCTCGCCTCCCGTAGCGACGAGGTACTCCATGGCGTAGGCGACCTGGGCGAAGGCCAAAGCAGCCATCTCCTGCGAGGGCAGGGCGGCCATGGACGGGTGCATCGCATCGAAGGGGAGCAGTGAGTCCGCCCGCAGTGCCTGAACGAGGAGGCTCTCGGCCCAAGGCCCCACCAAGGCCTTCGGGCGGCTCTGCCTCCACCGCCCCTCGAGGAACTTTGCCGCGCCCTCCTGAAACCAGATGGGGGCCCGGTCGTCCGTAGCACGGCTCAGCGCCAAGTGGGTGTACTCATGCGCCAGCGTGTCCAACCACGGGTAGCCATGTGGCATGTTCATCGGTGAGAGAACCATCATCCGGTCCCACTTCGCCACGGCTACCGTGTGCGTCGTTTCGACCCATTCGGTGGGGAGGCCCGTGGCCAAGAGGAAGGGCTCTATCGAAGGGAAGAACTCAACGACAATGGGCTCTTTGGGGGCTGCTCCCAGAAGCTTGGCCAGCGCCGTCCGCTGCCGCTCGAGCGCCTCCGCGGCGTAGTCGACGAGGATGGCGTCAACACCCGCAGTGAATCGGTAGCGGAAGGAGCCTTCCTGTCGTTCGAGCATGCCCTCGGTGGCTGAGAGGGCCGCTTGGACGCGCTCACGGAGTCGATCCACGGCGACTCCCTCCATCCCTGGCGGGAGCCGGTCGAGGTGGTCTTGGGCCCCCCTGTAGTCACCCCGATGGAAGGCGAGGGTCGATGCAGCCAGTTCCCGATACGGGTCGTCACCGCTGACCTCCTGCCAGGCCTCCACCGCCGCATCCACCTGAGCTCGACTGAGCAAGCCCAGCACGGACTGGGCAGTGGTCTCCGTTGCGGCACTAAGCCTAGGCAAGGGGAAAGCAAGGGCCAAAGAAAACGTCAGCAGGATGAGGCCGATAGCGGCCCTTTGGGAAGGAAAGCCAGCCATCAACGCACCAACTCCTCGTAGTAGCTTCGGTTGAGGGGCTTGTACCGTCTTGGCGCCTCCTCGGAGGCGCCCTCCTGCAGCAGGGCCCGGAAGGCCTCAGGACTGACAAAGTCCTCCGGATCGGGAATCTCCACTTCGTGCCCTCTCGCGTCCCCTCGGAAGGACTCCACACGGCTCCAAGGTGTGGACTGTGACGCCATGGCTGCGCCGCTTTGCCCCATCGCACCCTTCCCCTCCATTCCTTTGAGGGCGCCCTCCAAACTCCTCTTGCACAGTCGAAGCTGGGACAGCGCATCCTGCTCGGCTCCAATCGCCTGTTCCGCCCTCCCCTGCTGCAAGCCATGGGCCGCTCGGTTCATGAGCTTTCGGGCGTTGGTAGCGCCTTCACGAGCCTCGACTGG
>CAZQTQ010000400.1:0-4654 GCA_964596025.1 uncultured Rickettsiales bacterium | reverse complement strand
CGATGCGTTCGGCTGCGGCCTCGTCGAGGTGGATCGTGATCCGGCGCGTCTCCAGAAGCCGGGCGAGGTGCTTGATCTGGACCGCAACGATGTGGCCGATGTCGGCGCGGGTCAGGGGATTGAAGACGACGATGTCGTCGATGCGGTTGAGGAACTCGGGCCGGAATCCCTGGCGCAAGGCGTCCATGGCCACCCGCTGCATGGCCTCGCGATTGCCTGCGTTCTCCATGATGGCGGGCGCTCCGGCGTTGCTGGTCATGATGATGACTGTGTTCCTAAAGTCGACGGTCTTTCCGTGGCTGTCGGTCAGGCGGCCGTCGTCGAGCATCTGGAGCAGTATGTTGAAGACGTCCTGGTGGGCTTTCTCGATCTCGTCGAAGAGCACGACCGAGTAGGGCCTTCGGGCCACAGCGTTCGTGAGGACGCCCCCCTCGTCGAAGCCGACGTAGCCGGGAGGGGCGCCGATGAGCCGCGCCACCGAGTGTTTCTCCATGAACTCGCTCATGTCGATGCGGACCACGGCCTGTTCGTCGTCGAAGAGGAACTCGGCTAGTGCCTTTGCCGTCTCGGTTTTGCCTACGCCGGTGGGTCCGAGGAAGATGAAGGAGCCGATGGGACGGCTCTCCTCCTGGAGCCCGGCGCGCGCCCGGCGCACGGCAGAAGAGACCAGGGCCAAGGCCTCGTCCTGGCCGATGACCCGTTCACGCAGCTTGTCTTCCATGCGCATTAGCTTCTGAATTTCGGACTCCCTGAGGCGGTTGACCGGAATTCCGGTCCACTTCGAGACCACTGCTGCGATGCTGTCCTCGGTGACCTCCTCGACCAACATGGAGCCCTCCCGCGGTCCTTCGTCGGTGTCCTGGTCTGCTTCTTGGATGGCCTTCTCGAGGTCTGGAATCACGCCGTACTTGAGCTCGGCAGCGCGGCTCAGATCGCTGTCCCGTTCAGCTCGCTCCATCGCGCCTCGCGCCTCCTCCAGCTTCGCCTTCATTTCGCGCACTTGGCTGAGGGCGTCCTTTTCCGCCTGCCACTTTGCCTTGAGGCCCGAGGCCTCCTCGACCAAGTTGCCGAGCTCCTTGTCAATGGCCTTTAGGCGTTCCTTGCTCTGTCGGTCCCCTTCCTTCCCCAGGGCCTGGGCCTCAATCTGGAGGGTGCGGATCTTGCGTTCCAAGCTGTCGATCTCCACCGGCATCGAGTCCAGCTGCATGCGCACTGCTGAGGCCGCCTCGTCCATCAGATCGATGGCCTTGTCGGGAAGGAAGCGGTCCGAGATGTACCGGTGGGAGAGGCGGCACGCCGCGATGATCGCCGCATCCCGAATGCGCACGCCGTGGTGCACTTCGTACTTCTCTTTAAGGCCGCGAAGGATGGCGACGCTGTCTTCGACGCCGGGCTGTTCCACGTAGACCTTGGCGAAGCGCCGCTCCAAAGCGGAGTCCTTCTCTATGTGCTTGCGGTACTCGTCCAGGGTCGTGGCGCCGATGCAGCGAAGCTCGCCTCGAGCAAGCGCCGGCTTGAGCATGTTGCCGGCGTCCATGGATCCCTCGGTCTTGCCTGCACCGATGATGTTGTGCATCTCGTCGATGAATAGAACGACCTCGCCGTCGCTGTCCTGGACCTCTTTGAGGACGGCCTTGAGGCGTTCTTCGAACTCGCCGCGGAACTTCGCTCCCGCCACCAAGGACGGGAGGTCCAGGGCGATGATCTTGCGGTCCTTGAGGTTGTCGGGGATGTCGCCTTGGACGATGCGAATGGCAAGGCCTTCGGCCAGAGCCGTCTTGCCGACGCCCGGCTCACCGACCAGGACGGGGTTGTTCTTCGTCCGGCGGCTGAGGATCTGCATGACCCGCCGAATCTCTTCCTCTCGCCCGATGACGGGGTCCAACTTGCCCCGGCGGGCGGAGTCGGTGAGATCGCGGCCGTAGCGCTCGAGGGCCTGGAACTTGTCTTCAGGGCTCTGGTCGGTCACCCGGTGGGAGCCACGAACCTCGGTCAACGCCTGCAAGACGGTGCTGCGCTTTAGGCCGCTTGCGCGCAGCACCTTGCCAGCAGTTCCCTTGTCATCGGTGGCGACGAGTACCAGGTGCTCGGTGCTTACGTAGTCGTCCTTCATCCGGGCCGCTTCGGCAATGGCGGTGTCGACGAGTTTGTGAAGTCGATTGGACACGACGAGGCGACCGCCGTCGACGCGAGGGCGCTTGCTCAATTTCTCGTGGAGGCCCTTCTCGATGGATGAGGGCGCAACGCCGGCCTTCTTCAGGATGGCGGGGACGACGCCGTCCTTTTGGCGGACGAGGGTCAAGAGGACGTGCTCAACGTCCAACTCGGGGTGTCCTAGGCTTCGGGCCAACTTTTCGGCCTCGCTGATGGCCTCGCGGCTCTTGACGGTGAGCTTCTCGCTACGCATCAGATCCTCCGCTTCGGGCGGCGATGTGCCGGAGGCGAAGGTCGCGAAGGAGACTCTTGAGCAGTATCTCTTCGGACTCGCTGAGGTTGCCCTGGGTCTTTTGTTCGATGATGCCGAGGAGGTCGATTGTCTGGCGGGCGCCCGCCAGATCGGGGTTCAGACGGCCGCCAGTCGTCGGGTCGGGGGCTTCGCCCAGCTGGACTAGGGCAGAGGTCCCGAGGGAGACCACAAAGGTAGAGAAGTCCAGGGGGCGGATCTTCTCGTTCTCGGAAACCGTCTGGTAGGTCTCGGTTACGCCGGTGGGTTCGCTCACGTCAGTCATGGCTGCGGATCCTCTGGGGAAGCAACGGTCCCCTCCGGGGTTCATGGGGTGGGGTCCTGGAAACCTAGGAAGCAATTGTGCCCTGTCAAATGCGCGCGGTTGCGGCCCTTGGTGGGGAGCTCGTGGTTCCACTCTTGCTCCGGGAGCCCTCCGGCTGCAAGATGGCGCCCCTTCGGGACCCATGATGGGACCCGGATCAGCCTGACAGCCTGGGAGTTGGGATGCAACGGGCCGGCCTCAAGTGCGCTGTCGTCGCTGTCGCCCTGCTGTGCCTACCGACGGGACTGTCGGCGGCGCAGGGGCAGAACAGGGGTCCGCTTGCAGCTGGTCCCCACGGCTCGTCGGCTACCTCAGCTAAGGACCGGGCGGCGTCGAGCGAGGATGACGCCAAGCCGCTCCTTGGCCCGCGCCAGCGGACGCCCGAGACGCCAGAGACCTTGTACGAGCGCGGCTTGCGTCAGATGCGCCGTGGCTACCACGATGAGGCCATCGTCTCGTTTGACAAGGTGAGGAATCACTTCCCTTTCAATCAGTATTCGGTGCTGGCTGAGCTTCGGGTGGCGGACTGTCTCTACGAGAAGGGTTCCTTCATGGAGTCCGTCGATGCCTACAGCCAGTTTACGAGGCTGCACCCGCGGCACGACGAGGTCGACTACGCCCTCTACCGGGCGGCTCGAGCCCAGTTCCGGCTGTCTCCCTTGGTTGCCCAGCGCGACCAGAGCAACACCCGCCGGGGGCTGAAGAAGCTCGCTGGTTTCGAGGCGCGCTTTCCCGAGTCGGAGTACTTGGGTGAGGTTGAGCGCCTGCGCCAGCGCGCAAGCACCCGGCTAGCGCGCTACAAGCTCCAAGTGGGGAACTTCTACTGGAAGTCCAAAGAGTGGGCGGCAGCAGAGCGGCGGTACCGGCTTGCTTTTGAGGAGTTTCCCGACTCGGTCTTGGCGGGGAAGGCGCTGCTGCGGCGGGCCCTCTGCTTGCGAAAGCTAGGCCGCGAGTCCGAAGCGATAGCCGTCCTGGAGGCGCTGGTGAGTCGAGGGGAGGGTGGAAAAGAGGAGAGCCGCTGGGTCGAGCGGGGGCGCAAGGCCCTGGGCTGGGAGACGAAAGACGCCCCCCCCACCGAGCCGAGCGATGCCCCCCCTTCGGAGTCAAGCGACCCCGCCCCCACCGAGCCGAGCGACTCCCCCCCTTCTGAGCCGAGCGATCCCCCCCCTTCTGAGCCGAGCGATCCCCCCCCTTCCGAGCCGAGCGCCCCCCCCGCTTCCGAGTCGAGCGATCTCCCGGCCGATTCGGGCGACGCCACGCCGGCCGATTCGGACGCCCCCTAGGAGCCGTAGCTGACAACCGGCACGGTCTCCTGGCTCATCGCCACGACCAACTCCTGCCGGGGCCCCCGGGCATCTCCCGCCACCTGGTAGGGGACGGGCTCGCTAAAGGTGATTCTGACCTTTTGGACGAGGAAGTCGGAGAGGCGCTCGTGCTCCAGGTCGCCCTTCCAGATGCGTGGGAGTTCATTGAGCACGGTGGCGATGTCCATGCTCGAGACTCGGAGCTGGAAATGGCTCGCGAGGGAATCGGCGTGGGCAAACATCTTGAGGGCGTAGCCGTAGTAGGGGGTCGATCCAAAGGCGAGCATGTGGGCGGGGCCCCGGTACAGGACCTCGCCGGGTCCTTGGGTGGAGTCCAGGCGGTTGCCTTTGCTGTCGATGCGCCAGGCCTCTCCCTCCAGGATCTCGACTGTGGCGACCGGCGCGGTGTCGGCGCCGGCATAGCGTGGGATGGTGCGTCCGAAGGCCCCGGCAAAGTAGAAGGCGAGGCTCTGGGATTGGGCTTCGAAGGGCGTCCCCTTGAGGCGTTCCTTGACCCAGCGGTAGTCGTTGAGCACGGCCGCATCCCAGCCGACCCCAGCGAAGGGGATGAACTCGCCGCTC
>CAZQTQ010000399.1:0-4658 GCA_964596025.1 uncultured Rickettsiales bacterium | reverse complement strand
CCCTACGTGCTGCGGTCCAGGCCACGAGGGCAGCGGATGCCAGGGCGATGCAGGCCGCTGCTACAGCCCAAGTCATGCTCTGACCGAGGGCCGCGAAGGCTCGGGGCCACAAGCGCCCCTGCAGGTCTAGGGAGGCCATGTGCTGCAAGCTGCGGACCAGAACCAGGCCGCTGGTCGGTACGGCGAGCCCGAGCGCCAGAAGCCAAGCTGCAGCCTGGCCGGCGATCGAGAGGCTCCGCGGCTCGACCGGTCGCGCCCCCCCCATTCCCTGCTCGTACGCGCTGTCGCGCCGAGTCCAACGATCGACAAAGAAGGCGGGAGCCGACAGCAGCAACAAGAAGCCGGCCAGAATGGCTGTGGTCGATGCCGCCTCATCCCGATTCAGGTTCAGATCCATCTCGAAGAAGATGGCTCGAGTGAAGGTCTGGGTGCCGAGGGATGTCACCGCGCCAAAGTCCGCGCAGGCGTACAAGGCCACGAGGGCCATGCTGGAGAAGGCAGCGGGACGGAGGGAGGGGAGGACCAGTCGAAACCAGCGGGCTAGGGGGCCGTGCCCGAGGGTTGCTGCTGCTTCTTCCCGTGTTGCATCCAGTCCCGCCAGCGCGGCGCGCAGGATGAGGAAGCTTAGTGGCGCAAGGCACAGACCGATTACGGCTGCTGCGCTCCCAATGTGCCCAAAAATCCGCCCTCCCAAGAGGGCCTCTAGGGGCTTGCCGGGTCCGCTTACCTCCATCCACATCTGCGCCACGAGGTAGGGCGGGACAGCCAAGGGACTGACCACCAGGGCGACGAGCAGTGGCTGGCCGGGGAAGCGGAAGCGTGTCGTGAGGACGGCAGCGCTTCCGCCCAGCAGGAGGGCTGAGACCGAGGAGGCAGCCGCCAGAACGACGGTGTTTCGGGCCAGGGGCAGCAGATCGGTAGAGACGACCTTCGACCAGAGGGAGCCATCGGCTCCGATGGCGTGAGCGATGACGGTCGCTGCGGGGCAGAACACCAAGGCCGCGATGCCAGCGGCCAGCCAAAGACCGGACTTCGAATTCACCCCTACTTCAACCCCACGTCTTGGATGAGGCGGACGGCGACCGGCGTGAGTTCTGCCAAGCGGGTCAAGGGGGTCTCCGCCCAGCGGAATTCCGAGGGGCCGACCACGCCGGGGGCGGCCGGTAGGCCTTCGACCACGGGGTACTCACGATTGGACCAGGAGTAAACCGTCTGTCCTTCGTCCGACAACAGAACCTCCAGGACAGCCTCCGCGCTCGCCCGGTTGGGGCCCCCCGCGACCAACCCTCCGCCGGTGACGTTCCAGGCGACGCCTCCCTGTCCTGTCTCAGCGTAGATCGCGACGATCGGAGCCGCCTCGATACGTGCCTGTGCGTCCTCAGTCCCGAGTGCCGAGTCGAACCGTTTTCCGAGGACGTTTCGGTAGTAGTAGTAGTGGTTCACCAAGGCCATCTGAGCGCTCCCCTCGGCGACAGCGGCAACGGTAGGGGTGTGCTTCGGGAAGACGAGGGCCCCATCTTCTGTGTTGGCGTGGAGGCCCTTGAGAAAGCTCCTGGCGCCCTCTTCGCCCTGGGTCGCCACCATCGCTGCGATGCCGCCGACGAAGCTCGAATTGGTGGCGACGGTCCGCCCGACCTTCCCCGCCCAGGCCGGGTCGGCCAGGACCTCGATGCTCTTGGGCTGCGGACTCAGGTCACGTCGTGCCACCAAGATGCGGGCCCGCGCACTCAGGCCGAGCCAACGATTGTCCCCACCTCGGAACCGGCTCGGCACCCGGCCGATGATCGCCTCGGGAAGGGGAGCCAGGAGGCCCTCTGAGCTCGCGGCAGCCACCGCCGCCGAGCCCTTGGACAGGACGAGGTCGGCGCGGGGCCGGTCCCGCTCGGCTCGGAGGCGGTCGAGTGTTCCCGCGTCTTTGCCGTAGTCCACGACGAGCTTGAGCTGCGGATGGCGCTTGCGCACCAGGTCCCAGAGCGGGTCCATGAACTGCTCGTCGCGGCTCGAGAGGACCACGACGGTGCCTTGGACTGGGGGAGCCTCGACGGTGGTGCTGGGCCTCTCCGCGGGAGTCGCGGGGGCCTCTGCCGCCGTCTCGGCCGGCGTCGGGGTGGAGGTGGCTGAGCTTGGCGAATCCGAGGGGTTGCAGCCCTGGAGAAGCAAGGTCCCGAGGAGGAGGACTGAGAGGAGGGCGGAGACGCGACTCATGTGTTGCGGTCATAGCTGAGGGCCCGGGCCGCCGCAACCGGAGGTCTTACCGGGTGCGCTATCGTCCTTGCACGGCGCTGGGGGAGGGGCCCTCCAGGGTCTCGCGTCGGTTTCCGCGCATCGACAGCGGGACCGGGTGCCGCAAGGGAGGCCTCAGGCAGGACTGTGCTCGGGCTCTGGATTCAACCGCTCCTGTTCGTCGTTGCGGCAGCTTGCGCTGGACCGGCTCTCCTGCGCCTTCTGGATCAGTGGCGGAGAGAGCACCGTGCGGCCCTGGCGATCGCCTGTCTCGCCCCGCTCGCGGTCGCAGCGCTCCTCCCCCAGTCGAGCTACCACTTTGCCGGACATGAAGGGTCCTACGGCGCGCTGAGCCTGGGCGAGTTGCTGTCGGTGGAGGAGTGGGGTTCCTACGGAACGATGCCGATGGCGGCAGGATTCGCCTGGCTACTGGGGCGACTCGGCCTTGGCGAGGGGGGGCCTGTGCTGTTGCTCTTCCTCAACCGACTTGCGCTTGCCGGGGTCCTCTGGGGCCTCTCGTTGGGGGCGTCCGCCCTGGCGGAAGCCCGCTTTCAGAAGACCGCCGCGCTTGTCGCTCCGCTGCTCGCCCTCTTGATTCCCTCGCTCCACGGCTGGTCGGCTACGGGCTTCTTTGTGGTGCCGGCTCTCGCTGCGGGGTCTCTGGGCTTGGCCCTGGGCCTGCGGGGCGACCGGCGGGCTGCCATTGCGTTGGGAGGCATCGCCATCGGCTGCAGGATGGAGACGATCCCGCTGGTACTGGCCGCACTGCTGGCTACCGGCCCCTTCCGATGGAGGCTTGTGGGCCCCTCCGAGAGGCGGTGGTCGTGGCCGCAGTTGGTTGGAGGCGGGCTGGCCTTAGCGGTGTTCCTGGTCGAGGCCTTTCTCCTCGCGGGCAAGCGTGCCCTTGTCCCCGTCGACTCCTTCGTCCCCGAGTGGAGCGTCGTCGTCGAGAACCTTCGCTGCTGGGCCTTGGGAGGCCCCTTCCTCGAACCCATTCCTCTGGTTCTGGCGTTGGGCATCGTCTCGCTCCGGCGTCCACCGCTTCGCTCGGACTGGATGGGGTGGGGACTCGCCGCCGGACTCGCCGCTGCCCTTCTTCAGGTGCTGCCCCTAGTCGATCTCGGTGCCCGACACCTCCTTCCGGCGGCACTCGTTCTTGTTCCGGTTCTCGCCGCTAGCCTCTCCACCTGCTGGTCCCTCGATCCTTCCTCGGATGGAGCGAGCCTCCCGGGTAAGCCCTGGGTCGTTCGGGGAGCTGCGGTGCTTCTTCTCGTCTCGGTCGGTGTGATCGGGTTGGGAGGGCTAAGCGAATTGGTTCATCGCTACGTTGCCGGCTACGACGCCTTCCTGCCGGCCTGGCGGGACCAGGCGGGGGCCGCTGAGCCCCTCTCTTCTGTCGATCTGGAATCGTCTCCCTGTGTTGTCGCTGGTCCAGCCGGCGCGCGCCGTTGGCCCGGAGCCTTCGACAGTGGAGACGTTCGGGTGCCCCACTGGATCCGGGGGCGACAAGAGCAAGGTCGCTGTGTGCTGTGGGTGGTTGCAACCGACGCCGAGTTTTCCGGTGACACTTCCGCCGAGCGGCTCGACCGCGCCCGCCTTCTCCTCCGACTCGAAGCTTATGCCTGGCTTGATCCCCCTCCCCAGGGGGACCGGCCGTGGCTGGTCTTCCGGTCCGCCGGACGGGGGAATGCGGTCGATTAGAAGTCGAGCGGGAAGGCGTAGGCAGAGCCCGTCTGGGTGCCCAGTGAATTCCCTCGGTTGCCGCCTATGACGGCGTAGGGGGTGCCGTCGATGAGGGTTGCGTCCAGCTGTTCGCCCACACGTCCTTCCGGGGCGCCACTCTCTCCGCCAAAGACGAGGGTGGCGGCTTCTTGTAGTTCGGGCTCGGTCAGAGTGGTGTCGTAGAGGTGGAGACGTGCGCCCCCGGTGCGGGTGACTCCGGCCCGGGAGCCCAGCGGAGCGCCGACCAACAGACCGCCCAGATTCTGGCCACCGTAGGGAGGGACGAGCGCGACGCTGCGACCGAACTGCTCATCATTGACCTCGCCTTCCAGGCGCAGGTTGGCGAAGGTGTTCGAGAAGGGATAGGGGCTCACCGGAACCTCTTCCACCGCAGGCTCAGGTACGAGGGACGCAAGGTAGGAGCCAAGGACGAGCCAGGCGGCGCCCACGTCGTCCGAGTCGACCTCCACCTTCCATGCGCCGATCGCCAGCTCCGGTATGCCATCACCGTCCAGATCAGACCCACCATCGACGGAAATTCCCGCCCTCGCGTTCGAGTCCTGCGGCACGAGGACCAGCATTCGGGGATCCGGATTGCAGCTGCTTCCCTGACCAAAGAAGATCCTGACCGAGCCTTGGTTGCTCAGGCCTTGGAGATCTTCCTGCTCGGTTCCGACGGCGATCTCGTCGCATCCGTCCGGAGGTTGGTCTAG
>CAZQTQ010000398.1:0-4660 GCA_964596025.1 uncultured Rickettsiales bacterium | reverse complement strand
TCCTGGTCGTGCTCCCCCCCGCCTGGGGAACGCCAGATGCAGTGGTGGATGCTCGGTCGCATCGCACGGCTGGTCCTGAGCACGGACCCATTGAATCTGCTTCGAGACACGTCGAAGGAGGCCGACTCTGTGAGGCCGTACGAAAGACCGACCGGGTCTTGGACACACTGTTGGGGAGAGCCCGCTCCATCGACCCGGAGGAGCAGCCAGAGGCTGCCACCGACTGAGCCCTGACAAGGTCCAACAGGATCGCTAGTCTACGGCAGCCCCGGCCTGGGGCAGAGGGAGCCTCCGTGGCGCTAACCGGACCCGAGTATCTGGAAAGCCTGGACGACGGCCGAGAGGTCTGGATACACGGTGAGCGGGTGAAGCGCCTCACTGAGCACCCCGCTTTCCGCATGGCGGCTCGAACCATTTCCGGTCTCTACGACACCCTACACAGCCCCGAACACAGCAAGAGCTTGTGTTGGACAACCGAGCGGGGTGCAGTCTCCCACCTGGCCTTTCGCCTCGCACGGACGCGCCACCACCTCCGCGAGCGCGCCGAGGCGATGTCCATCTGGGCTCGGAGACACTACGGCTTCATGGCCAGGACCCCCGACTACAAGGCCGGGCTGGCCGTGTCTCTGGGGGCCTTCCCTGACTACTTCGCCCCCCACGAAGAGGCCTGCAAACGATGGTATGCGCGGCTTTGCGACGAGGTTCTCTTTCTGAACCACGTGGGCGTCAACCCCATGGTGGACCGAAGCAAGAGGCCGCACGAGCTGCCGCGGATCAACGTCCGGGTGATCGAGGAGCGGGACGACGGCTTCGTCGTCGAGGGCGCCAAGATGGTGGGTACAGCCGCCGTCTTCACCCACTGCAACCTGGTCTTCAGCTTCTCGCCGGTACCGCTGGAGGACGAAGACCGGGACTATGCACTGGTCTTCCTTGCCCCCACCGGCGCTCCAGGCCTCAAGCTGCTCTGCCGTCCGAGCTACGCCCAGGCCACCGAGGGCGTAAGTCCCTTTGACTATCCCCTGTCGAGCCGCTTCGACGAGAACGACGCCACCCTCATCTTCGACAAGGTCTTCGTTCCTTGGGAAAACTGCCTCGTCTACCGGGACGCTGAGAAGGCCAACCGCTTCTTCACCCACGCTCAGGTCACCCAGAATCTCATGCTGCACGGTGCGGTCCGCTTCACCACCAAGATGGAGTTCATGACCGGCCTGCTCATCCGCTTGGCCCAGCAAAACGGCACCATCGGCTACCGTGGCGTTCGGGTACGGGTGGGTGAAGTCATCACCTACACGCAGATGTTCCAGGCCCTGGTGCGGGACGCCTGCCACCACCCCGATCCTGGCCCAGGCGGCACCGTCGCCCCCAGCCACCGCAGCCTCTTCGCACTGCGCGCGCTCTGCCCCATGCTCTACCCCAAGGTGCGCGAGCTCATGCAGCTGGTCGGTGGCGGCGGCTTCATCCAGCTCCCCAGCTCCACCCAGGACCTCATGGTCGAGGAACTGCGTCCCTTCATCGAGCGCTACTACCAGGGCACCGGCGTAGAAGCCATGGAGCGCATCAAGGTGTGGAAGCTTGCCTGGGACGCGATCGGAACCGAGTTCGGAGCACGCCAAGAGCTCTTCGAGCGAACCTACGCCGGCAACTTCGACAACGTACGGCTCGAGAACCTCTTCCTGGCCGAGAACAACGGCGACCTGGAGAAGTACACCGACTTTGTCGATCAGTGCCTGGGCGACTACGACCTAGAGGGCTTCCGACGGCCGCCTTGGAGCGACGCGTGAGGGCGAAGTTCGCCCCGCTCCTCCTGCTCGCGCCGCTCCTTTTGGCCGTGAGCCCGCCGCCCCCCCCCGAGCTGGCCGAGGACGAAGAGCGGCGGCTAGCGGCGGGGAAGGTCGTGGTGCAGACCGGACTCGAGCCGGCTCGACCCGGCGGGGTGAGGAACCGAACGGTCGCCGAGATCGATGCCCCTCCCGAGGCGGTGTGGGCCGCACTCTTGGACTTTCAGGCCCGTGTCCCCGAGAACCGGCCCCTGCGGCGGGTGGAGATCTACGAAGATCAATGGGAAGGAACGCAGCTCCGCAGGAAGGCCCGCTGGGAGCTCAAGATCTTCGGCATTGAGATCGTCTTCCACAACGCCTACGTCCACGACAAGGACCTGAACTACCTCGAATGGACCTTAGACACAGAGCGCGAAAACAGCCTCTTGTACTCCTGGGGCAGTTACCAGGTCCTCCCCTCAGCCATCAATCGCGGAACCAGTCGACTGGTCTACGTATCGGAGACCGACAGCGGGCGGAAGCTGCCCAAGTGGCTCAAGACCCACTTTGCGGTGTCGGGGATGACGGAACTCATCGAGGGCGTGCGGACCCGTGCGCTCCGGTGAACCGGCGGGCTAGCCAGCGGCCATCGTCTGGGTGCGGTCGCTCCAGATCTCTGAGAAGCGCTGCACGACGGCGTCACCAACCTCAGAGGTTGTAGACGCCTTCTCCTCGCCCACGAGATCGTAGGTCAAGGTCTTCCGCTCCCGCAGCAGCTCGACCAAGGCGTCCTCTATGACCGAGGCGACCCGAACGAGTTCTTGGTCGTCGACCTTGTTGCCGTACCAGCTGAGGCTCTCCTTGACCGCGAGGATCATCGCGAAAGGATTCGCCCGGTTCTTTCCGGCGTGCTTTGGCGCCGAGCCATGGATGGGCTCGAACATGCCGTGGCGATCACCGATGTTGCAGCCCACCGCCATGCCCATCCCGCCCTGCAGCACAGACGCCAAGTCGGTGACGATGTCTCCGAACATGTTGGTCGTGACCACGACGTCGTACCACTCCGGCCGCTGGATGAGCCACTGGGTAAAGGCGTCGACGATCGCGGTCTCGGCCTCGATCTCGGGGTATTCCTGCGCGATCTCGAAGAAGAGGTCCCGGAACAGGCGGCAGCCCTCGAGTACGTTGTCCTTGACCACCGCGGTGACCCGCAGCTTGCCGTCGCTGGGCGAACCCTGATTGCGGGTCTTGCAGAGCTCGAAGGCCCTGCGAATGATGCGCTCGCTGTTGGCTCGGGTGATCACGCGGGTGTCGGTTGCGACCCGAACCGCCCCTCCGCTCGCCACGCGACCGCCGATTCCGGTGTACAGGCCTTCGGTGTTCTCCCGCAGGAAGACCATATCGACCTTCGCGGGATCCCAGACTTGCGTGTGCTGACCGTGGATCTTGTGAAGGACGCCGGGGAAGAGCTTGACCGGCCGGACGTTGGCATACAGCTCCAGCACCCGGCGGTTGCCAATAACCGGTGAGTAGCCGGCCATATTGCCGTCGGACATCGTGACCGGACCCGAGCCCTCGGGATCGGGCCAGCCCACCGCGCCAAGCAGGATGATGTCGGCCGCTTCGCAGCGTTCCTGCGCTCCGTCGGGCCAGTCCTGACCGTGCGCCAGGTAGTAGCGTCCCCCGCAGGGGATCTCCTCGATGCGAGCTTTGCGACCGGCAGCCTCCATCGCAATCCCCAGGATCTTTCGGGCTTCGCGAGCGACCTCGGTCCCGATCCCATCTCCGGGCAGCAGGATGACGTCAATGACTTCTGCGCTGGACATGGGCTCTCCTTCGAAAGGCGGCCTGTGGGCCGTCCCCGGACGGGCCTTCGCAGGCTCGCGCACTCTCTACTTACCGGTCTTGGGAAGGCTGTGGCAAGGGGGAGGACCCCTCTGTGCCTCTACCAGTCCGACACTTCAACAGTGTAGGGCTCCGAAGCGGTCCCATCGTAGCAGTCGATGACCAGCCGGTAGCCGGTACCGGTAATCACCCAACGGCTCGTCTGCACGACGAGCGGGGAGGGAGTGCAGCCAACCGATGGTGTGGTGTCGTCGTCATCGGTCACCCTCACCACGTCAGTTCGAACTCGTAGGAGCCGTCGGAGCCGCTGCTTCCAGCCTCACAGAGCACGAGGGCCCAGTAGGTCTGGGAGGAGACCACAGAGGTGGGACTGCCGCTTACCTGCGGCGATGGGTTCCCAGCCAGCGTCAGTACGGGACTACCGCCGGCGAAGGGAGAACCGTCCATCAGTTGAGCCACCATGTCCGAGCCGAAGCCCCAAATGAGGGACGCGTCGACGCTGACCGCCGAGGGAAACTCCAACGTGAAGGCGTCGATGTCGTTGTTCTGCGCATCACTGTCGCTGCAGTTCGAGATGGTCCCGGAGATGCACACGCCAGTGTCCGAGGAGCTGATGGTGATGGCATTGGGCGTCGTGGCCGGCGGGTTGCTCGAGTTCCAGTTGGACTCGACCTCGGTGTAGTCAAGGCAGGAACCCCCAACCGAGGTGTCGTCGTCACCGAGAGAGTCGTCGTCACCAAGGGAATCGTCGTCACCAAGGGAATCGTCATCGTCACCGAGAGAGTCGTCGTCACCAAGGGAATCGTCGTCGTCACCGAGAGAGTCGTCGTCACCAAGCGAGTCGTCGTCACCGAGCGAGTCGTCGTCACCGAGCGAGTCGTCGTCACCAAGGGAGTCGTCGTCACCAAGGGAGTCGTCGTCACCGAGGGAGTCGTCGTCGTCACCGAGGGAATCGTCGTCGTCACCGGCAACACCCCACGTAAGTTCGAACTCATAAGAGCCGTCCGTGCCGCTGCTTCCGGCCTCACAGAGCACCATGGCCCAGTAGGTCTGGGAGG
>CAZQTQ010000397.1:0-4663 GCA_964596025.1 uncultured Rickettsiales bacterium | reverse complement strand
GGTTTGGCTGCGTTGCCCACTGTCAAGGGCCTGCTCGAAGACGGGAGTTCCCTCGCCTTGGCGACCTTCCTCGAGGACTCCCTCAAGCAGGCGTCGCGCAACGAACAAGTTGCCCGCTCCTTCCTCCTCCGCGAGAGCCGGCAAGGACAAGAGGCCTGGGACTCGCAGCGGGACGGTCTGTCCCTCGCCCGCGTCAGCCGAACCCTTCAACTCTACGCCGAGTCCCACCTCGGCGATGCGATTGAGGTGCGGAGCACGTCCGAGCTGCCCAAGGGGGTGGCCCTGGCCGAGGGGGCCATCGCCGTCACCGATGGCAAGACCATCTACCTCGTGCCCCGGCTGGACCGCTTCGAGGACGAGGAGTCCAACTTCCGCCTCTACAAGGTGGCGACGGCCCACGAGGTCGGGCGCATTGAGTTCGGAACCTTCTCCCTCAATCCGCTGGGTGTTCCGGGCTTGGACCCCATCGATCTGCAGGGCGGGCCCGGTGAGGCCAGCGAGACCTCGGTCGCCGAACTCAGCTCCCGCTTCCCTGACCCGGCCTTGGCCCGCCGTCTCTTCCTCTTTGCCGAGGACCTTCGCGTGGATGCCTGCTTGCGTCGGACCTACCCCGGTTTGGCCCGCGATCTCGAGGCGATGTCGGACGCAGATCGCGCCTCGCGGCCGGACCTCGACGACCTTCAGGGTGCCGATCTGGTCCTGGAACTCCTCGGCCGGTGGCTTTGGTTTGGCGAGTCGCTGCCCGATGGCACCGCCTTCCGCCGCGTGCGGGAGGCCTCCTGGTTGCTCCAGAGCTTGCGCCATCCCGGAGCGACGGTGCAGGACTCGGCCGGGGCCGCAGTGCTTCTCTACCGTCTTGCGGGCGGTGAAGGCGAGCCAGGGAACGTCCCCGAGCCCGAGGAGGCAGGAGGCATCGCAATCGTTGCCCTGCGGCAAGCGCCTGGAGGGGCGGACGGTGCCGATGGAGATGGTAGTGCTCATGGGGAGGGCGAAGGCGGAGGAGAGTCGGGGCCCGGCGGAGGTGAGGGACTTGGCGGAGGTTTCGGCGATTTTGGTTCGGCGGTACCCTCGGAGCGGCCTCCGGACGATGCTCCCTCTCGGGGGGCGGGTGACGGAGGAGCGGGCGAGGCAGAGCCCGGGGAACGGATGCACCACGGCGGTGTTGTCTCGGGCATCGACGAAGCCCGGAGGCGCCTGCTCGAAGACCGAGCGGCCCGCATTCAGCGTTCGCTGGACGCCCGCGGGGTTCCCGTGCCACTACGCGAGATCCTCGACGCCCTGGAGGCCGATCCCGAGCAGCCCGACTCCTCGGTGGAGCGCGGCTTCCTGGATGCCTTCCGGGATCCGGACCAGCGGGCCACGCGGCCCCCTCCGCGAGAGAGTGCCGGGCGGACTGAGGACGGGGTGCAGGTGTTTCGCTATCCCGAATGGGACGAGGGCATCAGCGATTACCGGCCAGAGTGGACGACGGTCTGGGAGCGGCGGGCTTCAGGCAACGCGTCCGCCTTCGTGGAAGCCGCCCTCAGCCAGCACGGCCCCATGGTTCGGAGGCTGCGCCGTGAATTCCAGATGATCCGGCCTCGGGGCATGGGCTGGGAGCGGCGGGTTCGGGAAGGTGAGGAACTGGACCTCGACGCCTTGGTCGAAGAGTTGGTCGATCTGAGGGCCGGACTGCCGGTCGAGGGGCGGGTGCACACCCGCCGGCTCCACAAGGTCCGCGATGTTGCTGTGGCCTTCCTCGTTGACCTGAGCGCCTCGACCCGCGAGCTAGTCCCGGGCAGTAACAAACCGGTCATCGAGATCGAAAAAGAGGCGCTGATTCTCCTGTCGGAGGCCCTGGAGGCACTGGGTGACCGCTACGCGATCTTCGGATTTTCGGGCCGGGGACGCCGCATGGTCACCTTTGACGTCTTCAAGGACTTCGACGAGGGCCTGGGGGACATCGTCAAAGGACGCATCGGGGCCATGACCTACCGGATCGAAAACCGCGATGGGGCTGCAATTCGGCACGCCACTAGCCGTCTCTTACAGGTGGAGGCCCGCACCCGCTTGATGGTTCTGCTGTCGGATGGCAAGCCTCTGGACTGCGGTTGCGATCTCTACCAGACGGGCTACGCCCAGGCGGACACCCGCATGGCCTTGCGGGAGGCGACCACGAAAAAGGTCAACCCCTTCTGCATTACGGTGGATCCAGAAGGGTCCGACTACTTGCAGGCCATGTACGGCGATGTGCGCTACGCGGTGATCGACTCGGTGGAGCAGTTGCCCGATCGATTGCCGGCTATCTACCGCCGCCTGACGACCTAGAGCTGTCCGAGCCTTCTTTGATTTCGTCCTCCGAGTCCAGGGGCTCCCGAGGCGCACAGACCGGAGCCAAGGGCTCGTCTTTGCGGTGCTGCTTGCGGCAGCCGGCGAGCAGCGAGATCCACTCCTGCTCTTCCAGCATGGCACTACGAATCCCATCGTCGTCGTTTTCGGCTAGGGCCTTCAAGGCGCGGCGGTAGACCACCACCAGATCACCAAAGAGCTGTAAAGCGATGCGGTCCTCACCGCTCTCGGCTCGGCAGTCGTTTCGTGCGCTGTCGATGCCCGCCAGGGTGGCCGCGAGGTCGGCTCGGCGGTCTGGAGTTCCCTCGTCGGTAGGGCTGGCGGCTAGGGTCCACATACTCAGGGCCGCCTCCTGACTCGCGTGCTCAAGGTCCCGCACGCAGGAGGGGGAAGGCCTCTCCTCAAGATAGGCCCCGTTCCAGAAGGCCTGGTGCAGCGGCAACTTCCCGATCCAGGCGGCGAGTTGGTCGCCATAGGCGGCGATGTGGACGTTCACCGAGTTGACGGGTTGCGACCCGAGGTAGCCGTCGGCCACTTCAGCCAGGGCGCGCCACAGCCCCTTGGCCAACTGCACTTCGTAGTCGAGAACCTGGCGGGGTAGGCCTTCTTCGAGGTCGCGTCGTGCGCGGCTGCACTCCCCCCAGGCGACGTCCCAGTCGAGGTCGTCGCGCCCGCGGTCTTCCTGAAAGGTGACTCGGTCCATGATGCGCCGCCTGACAAGGTCCCATCTCCCCCCCACCGCGTTGACCAGGGTCAGGAGCTTCTGGCACGCGAAGCGCGCGGGGAGGTACCCGTCGAGATCGGCCTGCCTTAGTCCGGGGACCGGGGTCTCCAGCCCGCCCAGCGGGCCTGCAGTGGCGGCCGGCTCTTGGGCTTGGGCGGGCCCCGCCACTCCAAGGAGCAGCGCCAAGCCTGTGAAGATGGCCCGCCAGTGAAGGGGACGAGGGCTCGGGACGGGAATCGAGGCTACTCCTCGATGGGCGCGAGCGAACCTCGCTTGATCTGAGTCTTGGCCAGGGCCCGCAGCTTGGTCTGAAGTTCGATGACAGCTGCACTCTCGTCGTCGTTCTTGGTGAAAAGAACGAGACGGTAGAGGTAGACGCTCAGCCCTCGCTGTGCCTCGATGGCCTCGCAGTCGCCAGAGCAGACCAAGTTATCGATCCAGAGGTCGAGGCGCTGCATCTTGCGGTCGAGCGCATAGGCCCGCCCCTTGTGCTCGGAGGTCCGAAGGCCAAGGCGTGTGGGGTTCTTGAGCGTGCACTCCCAGGTCGTCGCTTCACCGAGTTCCTGTACGCCCTCGGAGTAGCAATCCACCGCCTCGATGAACTTCACCTTTTCGGCGGAGAACGACTTGATGTTCGACCAATCGGTCTCGAATTCTTGGTCGTCATTCACAATGACGCCAATTTGGGTCGGCTCATCGGTTTCTGAGCCTTGGACATCCTCATCAGTGGCAACGATCCGGATCACCGTTCCACTGACCTTCGTTCCGTTGACGAGTTCAAAGTCGCCTTTGAGCGGCTTAATTGCTGGGTCTGGCTCTGGACAGCCGTCTTCGTCCTTCCACCCGTCGTTGTTTTCCGCCTCATTCGGGCAGGAGTCGCTGGCGTCCGCAATGCCGTCCTCATCGTTGTCGGTGTCCGGGCAGCCGTCCTTGTCCTCGAAGCCATCTCGGTCTTCCGCCGCCTCGGGGCAACCGTCGCCCTCGTCGGGGATCCCGTCGCCATCTCCGTCGGGAGGGGGCGGCGGCGGCTCCTCCTCCTTGCCCTTCTTCTTCTTTTTCTTCTTGTTCTTGTTCTTCTTCTTTTTCGCCTCCGCCTTGCCCAGTGCTTCCCAGTCGATGTCCGGGAGGGGGGAGCGGGGCGCTTCGGCGAGCACCGAGCTGGGAAGGAAGAGGAGGATGGCTGCAAGCCAGAGGCCGCGGATCCGCATGATTCGACTCCAGTGGAGGGTGCTCCTCGACGGCTGGCGAGTTTAGCCCGGTCAGCTGCCGACGGCGCTCATAGTAGTGGGGACCCTCGGGTGGTTCAAGCGGGGTCAGGCCGCATCGGGGAGACCTGCCGGATCTGCAGCCCACGCCTTCCGGGCCGCTGCGAGCAGGGCCCCCACCGTGTCTAGGTCGTTGAGCTGCTGACGGAAGGCAAGAAAGCCGGGGGCTGGGCGGAGGTAGCTCACGAGATGTCCCCGCACAAAGGCGATGCCCCGGCGTTCGGCCTGTTCCTGGTCCTTGCCTCTGCGGGCCCACCGGCGCATGGTCGCGATCGACGCCTTGACGTGGCGCTCCATGACCCGAAGTCGCTCGCTGGGCGAGGGCTCCGTGACGGGCTCGCCCCGC
>CAZQTQ010000396.1:0-4669 GCA_964596025.1 uncultured Rickettsiales bacterium | reverse complement strand
GGCGGCAGGCACCTACGTCACCAACCTGGAGCTGGACTCGGGCCACGACGGGGTGGAGATCGCAGGACGCTGCGCAGAACTCGTAGTAATCGACGGGAGTGAAGAGGAGGAGGAGCCTGGGGTACTCATCCTCGGCGGAACGCTCGAGCTGCACAGCCTCACAGTCGCTGGCAGCCACTTCGGGTGCCAGGTGGTCCCTGCCGGCGGCTTTGGCAGCGCCGTCCTCGTCGCCCGGGGCCTGGTGTTCGACGCCAACCTCAGCCATGGCCTGTCCCTCGCACTTCCCGGGGCAACGGTGGACCTCCAAGACACAGTGGTTCGCAACACACAGCTCCTACCCGACGGGACCAATGGCTTTGGGATCACGGTGCAAGCCGGCGCGGATCTTGTCGCCCGGGGCTTGCTGCTCGAGGGAAACCACAGCGTTGGGCTGTCGCTGGACGGCACCGGAACCACTGCGGAGCTGGAGGATGCGACGATCCGGAACACCCAGCCGCGGACCGACGGGACCGAGGGCAGAGGACTCAGCCTCCAAAATGGCGCGAGCCTCGTCGCCCAGGGCTTGCTGCTGGACAACAACCACAGCGTCGGGCTGTCGCTGAGCGCCACCGAAACCACTGCGGTGCTGGAGGACGCCACGATCCGGAACACCCAGCCACTCCCCGACGGGACCATAGGCATAGGAGTCGCCCTCCAATATGGCGCGAGCCTCGTCGCCCGGGGCTTGCTGCTGGAGGAGAACCACAGTATCGGCCTGAACGCCATTAACTCCGGAACGAGCGTGGACCTCGAAGACACCACCATTCGCAACACTAAGGCCGCCCATCCCGATGGGGTCGGGCTGGGCCTCAACGTGAGGGAAGGTGCGACTCTGTCCGCCCGAGGCCTCTTGATTGAAGCAAACCATTCGATCGGCCTGTCCATCCGCAACCCGGGAACGACGGTGGAATTGGAGGACGCAACGATCCGTGGTACTCGGCCGCGGACCGACGGGACCTATGGACGCGGGATCGAGATCCACGAAGGCGCCAGCCTGATCGCTCGGGGCTTGTTGCTGGAGGAGAACCACGAAGTCGGCCTGATCGCCTCGGCCCTGCAGACCAGTGTGGATCTGGAAGACACGACGATCCGCGCCACGCAGCCCAGTGGCGCCGGGACCGGGGGGATCGGGATCATGGTGGCGGAGGGGGCGAGTCTCGTCTCCCGGGGTTTGCTGCTGGACAACAACCACAGCTCAGGTCTCGTGTGCACTTTGGCCGAGGCGACAGCAGAGCTGGACAACACGACAGTCCTGGAGACACGACCCAACCTCACGACGGGCTACGCCGCGGGAATCGAAGTGTCCTGGGGTGCCCGCTTGGTCGCTAGTGATTTGTGGATGGAAGGGAACCGCAACATCGGTTTGCTCATCGCCGAGACGGGGACGACGGTCGAGCTGGACCAGGCAACGATAAGAGACACAGAAACGCGATCCGACGGGGCATTCGGCCGGGGGATCAACATCCAAGATGGCGCGAGCCTGGTCGCCCACGACTTGCTGCTCGACGGCAACTACGACACCGGTCTGGCCGCATTCGATGCCGACACAACCGTCGAACTGGAGAACACCCAGATCTCCGGAACGAAGTCAGCGGCAATCTTGGCTGGAGGCATGGGCATCGTGACCCAGCGAGGAGCATCGGTCACCGCAGTCGATCTAACGGTCGAGGGCAACGAGGGGCCGGGGCTCGAAGTGGTGAGCGACGGGTCGATTGACGCCTGGGACTTCGCTCTCGAGGGCAACGGTTTTGCCGGGGCAATCGCCTTCAATGGCCGCCTTGGTCTGCATGGAGGAACGATGTCGGGTTCCGTTCTACATCCCAGCGAGGGAGGAGGCGTCGGAGTCTTTGCTTGGGACCTCTATGGCTCGATCGACATCGAGTTGGAGGACATCGTTTTCTCCGACCTCGTGGGACCCGCCCTGTACCTGCGGGGCTCTGGACGCATGCGGATGAGTGGCTGCGAGGTCACGGACTGCGGGACCTGGCCTTGGCTGCCCGGAGGGGTTCTGGCGACCGAGGGAACCGAAGCCTGGACCGAGGGCGGTGAGACCGGCTCCTTTGTCGGCCTGGCGCTCGAGGGCAACCGCTTCACGGACCTCGACGGAGACGCCATCCTGCTCGACGGGTCGTCGGCAACGCTGGTCGCCCACCCCGAGACCGGGGCGCCCAACACCTTTGCCGACCTCCAAGGAGAACCCCTCATCTGGCAGCGTTGTGGAGACTCAACTGCCCCCGAAGTGCTGGACAGCAGCATGGCCTCGCCGATCTGTACGACAGAGGCGCGCGTCTTGGGCCCACTGCTGGAGTACTGGGTTTGGGTTGGTGAGGTCGAGAACGTCGAGTAGCGATGGGCCAACGACTTTCCAAGCTCTACCTCCTCCTTACGCTGCTGGGCTGTGCCGTCGGCTGCCAGCCCCCCGAAGAGGCCCCCGCGTGCCCCGCTGGCGAGGTCCAGGACGAAGAGACGGCCGCCTGCGTGCCCGAGGCCTGCGGTACCGGGACCTGGGGGCTCATCGAGCGAGACGAAGACACCATCCACGTGGCGCCTTCGGGCGACAACGACAACGACGGCAGCGAAGCCCAGCCCTACCGCACGGTCCAAAAAGGCGCCAACGAGGCCGGCGAGGCTGGCGGCGGCTTGGTGGCGGTAGCAGCGGGGACCTACACCACGAACTTAGGGTTCGGCACCGACCACGAAGGGGTAGAGATCCAAGGGCGCTGCACCGACCTGGTGGTGATCGACGGCAGCGAAGAGGACGAGCCCGGCATTGAGGTCAGCGGAGGGACAGTTGCGGTACGGAGTCTTGCGGTAATCGGCGGACTGCAAGGAATCCGAGTCGTCAAGAGCGGCTTCATATCGAGCGTGACCTTCATCGGCGAAGACCTCCTCCTGGCCGACAACCGCAGCTTTGGAATTGCCACAACAGGGAATGGCTCGAACCTGCAGTTAGAAGACGTGACGATCCGAGACACCCAACTCGACGCAAACCAAGCCATTGGTCTCGGAATCGCTGTAGAGGCCGGTGCGAGCCTCGTCGCCCACGGCCTCCTTCTGGAGCGCAACCACCAGTACGGCCTAATCGCCCAGGGGCAGGGGACGACCGTAGAGCTCGAGGACGCCACCATCCGAGACACCCGTCCCATCGCCGACGGCTACTTTGGGCGGGGAATCGATCTATATACCGGGGCGAGCCTCGTCGCCCGGGGCTTGCTACTCGAAGGCAACTGCGACCTTGGCCTGGGCGCCACGGACGAAGGAACCGTCGTGGAACTCGAAGATGCCACGATTCGAGACACTCAAACGGACATCGACGGACTCTACGGGCGAGGCATAGACGTACAGCTAGGCGCTCGGCTCGTCGCCCGGGGCTTGCGTGTCGACAACAACTACGAGTACGGCCTCGTCGCCATCGACCCCGGCACCGAGGTCGACCTCGAGGACGCAACAATCTCCAACACCCTGCCCCTTCCGGGGGGGAACCTGGGATTTGGCATGGCCATCGAGCAGGGCCCCCACCTCGTCGCCCGAAACGTGATCCTGGCAGGCAATTACAACGTCGGAATCAACCTCACTGCAGGAAGCACTGCGACTCTGGAGGAGCTGACGGTTCGGGATACTCAGATTTCGCCCATAGAAATCGAGGCTCGTGGCATCGAGGTCAGCGGGGCCGCAACCCTGGTGGCCCAAGGAGTGCTGATCGAGGACAACCGAGGCATCGGACTCAGCGTCGGGGACTCCGAAACCACCGTCAACCTGGACGACGTGACGATCCGAAATACTCAACCCCTGCCCGATGGAACTCGAGGGCGAGGCATCAACATTCAGGACGGCCCGACCGTAGTGGCCCGGGGCCTGCAGCTGGAGGGCAACGTAGAGCTCGGCCTTCGTGCCACGGGTGCCGGCACCAACGTGGACCTAACCGACGTCATAGTCTCGGAAACCCGAGCTCCCTCGGACAACACCAGTGGCTTCGGCATCGTGGTTGAGCAACTTGCTTCGGTCACCGGGCACAACCTGCAGATCGCAGACAACCAGGGCCCAGGCCTCTACCTGACCTACGACGGAACCCTCGAGGCCACCGAGGTTCATCTGGAACGAAACACCTTCGCCGGGGCGGTCGTCCTCGGCGGCCGACTGCTCCTGAACGGAGGAAGTACGACTGCAACATCGCTCCACCCAAGCGAGGGTGGAGGCGTCGGGGTTTTCGCCAGAACTACGGCTTCTGGAAACACCGATTTTTCCCCGGATATCCAGCTGGAAAACATGCGGTTCTCCAACCTTCCCGGACCCGCCTTGTATGTCCGAAACCAAGGAAGGTTCCAGGTGCAAGGCTGCGACATCACAGACGCTGGGACTTGGCCCTCACTGCCCGGCGGCGTGCTCGCCGTCGAGGGCGTGGAGGCTTGGCAGGAGCTGGGCGCCACCGGTGAATTTGCGGGGCTTTCGCTCGAAGGCAACACCTTCGAAGGCCTCCACGGCGACGCAATCCTGCTCGACAGATCGTCGGCAACGCTGTCCAGCCACCCCGAGACCGCAGCACCCAACGTCTTCTCCGACCTGCAGGGAGAACCCCTCGTCTGGCAGCGCTGCAACGACTCGGTTGCCCCCGAGATTCTGGACAGCAGCA
>CAZQTQ010000395.1:0-4687 GCA_964596025.1 uncultured Rickettsiales bacterium | reverse complement strand
CCCGGCGCAAGCCCATCGACTGGGGCACTGGAATCGAGTGGCCCTGGGGCATCGCCTTCCTCAGCGGCCAGATCCCCTCCTCGTTGAAAGGAGTACCACTCCACCCGACGCAGGCCTACGCCGCCTTCGGGGCCATTGGGCTCTTTCTGGTCCTCACCACGCTCCGCAGGCACCAACGCTACGACGGCCAGGTAGTGGGCGCCCTCTTCGTGGGCTACGCCCTGCTCCGGTCTCTGGTCGAGGTCTTCCGCTTCGACCTCAAGCGGGGTTTCGTCTTCGAAGACTCCTGGGGCCACGCCCTCTCGACGTCCCAGGCCCTGTCCATCCCCGTCTTCCTCCTCGGCCTCGCCCTCTTGATCGGCTTCCGCCGCCTCGCCCGCGAAGAAGGGACCTACGGAATGCTCCCCCGAGAAGCGGCTCAGTTCCGACGCCTGGAAGCCCTGTCTCCCTAGGCCCGACCAGCCCGAACCGCGCCCGACTTCGGGCCCCAGCTTCCAGCGATCAGCCCAATTCTCCCGGGGTCCTTCCCGAGGGCCACACCTCAGCGCAGCTTCCAAGGCGCCCTCAAACGCTGCCTCTCCTTTCTTCGGCGGGCCCATTCGCGGTCGCTGAGCAGTACGACGGGCTCCTTCATCGCTGTCTCCGAGGCTTCCGAGCCAGTCGAAACCCGTGATCCCAAATCCCCGGCCTCTTTCTTACCGTGGCCCTCGGCGGGGTCCTCTCGCTTCGGGCGAGGACGGCGGGCTGTCCCTTCAGTCCGGTGCCCGTTCCGGAGCCCTACGGAGCCACGGCCCTGGCTAGCCCGATCGAGGCTCTGCTTCCGCGCCGGCCCGCCAAAGCCGCCACGGCTTGCCCGGTCCCATCGGCTGAGATCTTCGGGTGACCACACCCGGAGGCCTCGCCACCGCCCACCTTCGTGCCTCTCCACCCGAAGTCCAAACCCGTCGGTGCAGATGCGGTGGCTACCGTGGCGACCGGTCCACAGGAGTGACGCACCACGTCTTAGGTAGCGAGCCCGGACGGAGGCATGGGGAAAACCGTAGCGGTTGTCCCTACCGGCACCCACCGAACCGAGCAAGGGGTCGACAGCCTCGACAAAGGCCTGGGTCGAAGAGGTTCGGGAACCATGATGAGGGACCTTGAGAACCGCAGCCCGTAGCGCAGCACCGCTCTGAAGCAGATCGGACTCGGTGGCTGCCTCGATGTCTCCGGTCAAGAGGAAGGGCACATTCCCCAGTTGGAGCCGAAGCACTAGAGAGCCGTCGTTGGCAGAGGGCTCCCGCCCGTCTCGTTCTATGTCCCAGCCGGGAAAGGGGTGCAGAAGCCCACCCAAGGCCGGGACAGGGGGAGGCGGAAAGGCGGCTCCTTCATCCACCACATGGACGGGAACAGACCGCGCTGCCGCCCGCTCAAGCAGATCACGAGCCCTGCGCCCGAGGCCGCGGCGAGTCGGCACCCACAGCCCACCGACGGCAAGGGACTCCACCACGGCCTCCAGACCCCCGAAGTGATCAGCATCAAAGTGAGTGATGAGAACCCGGTCGAGCCGGTCGACACCCAGCCTGCGCAGCCAGGGCATGAGCCGGTAGGCCCCAACATCGAAGCGGCCAGACGGGTCCCCCCCGCCATCGACGAGCCAATGTTCTCCGGAAGGCAGGTCTAGAAGGATGGCGTCGCCTTGCCCCACGTCAATCTGGGTCATGCACAAACGGTAGGAACCCCCAGTGGGCAGGTCCGGAGGGCCACTGCCCCCGAACGAGCAAACTCCGAAGCCCGCAAGAACGAGGGCGGCCGCAAGTCCAAGGAGCCGGCAGAAGCTCCTGCCACTTGGATGCATCCTCATCGCCGACTGAGCCACAGAGCAAGCGGAAGTCCAAGAGCAGCGCACCCAACGCCCAGCTGATCCGTGCCAAGCGAAACCGTCCAGACGGGGCACCGTTCGGGGGCAGCCAACCACTCGACTACGCCGATGGCCTCCTCGAGCACCAGGGAGATCAGCCCCACCCCTACGCCGGCCCAGGACGGCACCACCGCTCCGAAAAGGACCACGCCGAGAATGCAGGGCAGGAGGAGGGCGAAGACCGGAAGGACCAGGACATTGGTCCAGAGGGCCGCTACAGGCACCCGACCAAAGGCCCAGGCTGAGAACGGGGCTGTGGCAAGTAGGGTCGCGAGCGATGCCAAGAAGACGCCGAGGAGCGAGGTGGCGAAGCGGTATAGGCGGCCCCACGGGTGAGGCTTCCCCCCCCGTTCTCCGGCAACGCGACTTCGCCGCAGTGCGAGCAGTCCGGCAACCGATACCACGGACAAGGCGAGACCTAGGGAGGTCGCTGCCTCGGGATCGAGGAGCAGCACCCCGAAGAGGGCCGCCCCCAGTGCGGTCCAGCCGCTGAGTCGCCGTCGCAAAGAAGTCGCGAGCAGTGCAACCGCCACCATGATTGCGGCACGGCGAGCCGAGGTTGGTGCTCCAGCCAACAAGACGTAGCTTCCGGCCGCCACCAGTGCCACCACCCGCGCCGCTGGCCCTGTGCGGCCAGCCTCCAACCACCTCGCTTCGCTTAGGCTACCCAACCAACGGAGCACCCATCCCACAACGGCAGCGACGATGCCAGCCACGGTCGCGACGTGCAGGCCAGAGATCGCCAACAGGTGCGCCAGTCCGGACCTGGCAAAGGCCTCCCGAAGCTCCGGGTCGAGTCCATCGCGGCGGCCTAGGACGAGGGCCTCGACAAGGCCCCTCGCGCGCTGCGCTCGCGCCCACGAGGCAGACTTAGCCAGTCGTCGTCGCGCACCGATCAGCCCTGACCACCGGGCCACAGAGGCGACCCTTGGTCTAACGGAAGCCCCGCTGAGGGGAACCCCTAGGCTCCCCAAGCACGCCAGAGGGCCCCAATGAACGAACTGAAGGGCCACAGCGCGCCCCGGAGTGGCGCGAATTCGCCCCCTTGCCAGAGTCAACGGGCTCCCGCCCGGCCTTGGGCACACCCATGGGCCCGAGGGGGGCGTCCAGCGCGCTTCGACTCGACCGGTCCAAAGCGGCGTATCAAGCCGCGCCCTAGGCCCCTCCCGGTACACGGCGCGGAGAATCACCCGCTCTGAACCGGTCGCAAGGGCGGTCTGATCCCACTCGAAAGCCCAGAGCCCCTCTTCCACCGGAGGCAAGCCGCGAGCCGGGCCCGTGGCCCTGGCCATCCCGAGAAGCGCAAGTCCAACCCCAGCCAGGGGTCCCGACAACGTAGGCGGTACCAAAAAGGCACCGGAAAGACAGAACACAGAAGCGCCGAGGCTCGACGCCCTAGTGGGAGTGAGCTGCGGTCCGAGGATTAAGCCCAACCACAAGGCCAGAGCAAGCGGCCATAGAGGCGCTGGAGGACGAGGAAGCATCGCTCGGAATCTGGAGCAGAGCCCGTGCCAGTTTCAGTCTGGCCTCAACTAGCTGCTGCAAATCGCGTGCATGCATTCGTTTGAAGCCGCCCCAAACCGTCAGGGCTTCGCTCCGCCCGGACCCCCGCCGGTCCGACTTGGTCCCCCCGTGTCCCTCGCTGTACCCCAGTGTCCGGGACTGGCCGGCCTCAGCCCATTCATCTATCCTCGGCCCGCGAGGCAACCATGGGCCTATTCGACGTCCACGCACACCTGACCCACCCCCGCCTCTTCGACCAGGTGGAGGACGTGCTCTCCCGCGCCGAACAGGCGGGGCTCAGTGCCATCATCAGCAACGGCCTCAACCCCGAAGACAACGCCCAAGTCCTCGCCCTTGCCCAACAGAACGAGCTCGTCCAGCCGGCGGTGGGGCTCTACCCCGTCGACGCCGTCCTCCCCGAGCTGCTTGCCCTCGGCCACAGCTACCCGCGTGAGGCTGGTGACTGGACCGGCGAAGAAGCGGTGCAGTGGGTCCGTGACCATGCCGACCAGGCCATCGCCGTGGGAGAGGTCGGCTTGGACGGCTACTGGGTCCCCGAAGAGCTGTGGGATCGCCAAGAGACCCTATTTCGCTCCCTGGTACAGGTCGCCATCGACGCGAACAAGCCCCTCATCATCCACAGCCGAAAGCGCGAGGTCCGCTGCTTCGAGATCCTCCAGGAGCTCGGCGCAACCCGCGTCAACTTCCACTGCTTCGGCAGCCGGGTGAAAAACGCACGCCGCTACGCCAACGCCGGCTTCTATTTCTCCATCCCCGCCAACGCCCGAAGGTCGGAGAGCTTCACTCGGATGATTGAGACCTTGCCCCGGGACCGCATCCTGTTGGAGACCGACTGCCCCTACCTCTCGCCCGACCGTGACAAAGAGCCCACGAACGAACCCAAGAATGTGGCCGGCACCCTCGCCTACATGGCGGAACTCTGGGGCGAAGGCCCCGAACAAGTCCTCGAACAGCTCGAGGAGAACTTCCAGCGCCTCTTCGAAGTGGCCCCCTAAGGCACGGACCCCATCGCGCTAGCTCTTAGCCGCCGTCACGCAAGCTGTCGACCAGGGCCAGATAGTCCACGGTCCCAAGATCCGCCCGGTTGCGAACCGCTGGCTTCGGGCCCAGCCCCCGGAAGCGTCGCTCGCAGGCCTCAGTCACCGCCTTGCCTCGCTCCCCGCCCGCCTCCGCGATGGCACTTCCCAGCTCTTCCATCGCCCGCCCCGGCAGAAATCCTCTCCGGCGGAGGTCCTGGAAGAGGTTGCCCATCTCCGATGCCTC
>CAZQTQ010000394.1:0-4693 GCA_964596025.1 uncultured Rickettsiales bacterium | reverse complement strand
GTCATCACCCAGGCTGCCGTCTTGGCCACCATCACCAGGCTGTTGGCGATGATAGCGGTGTAGACCGCCTTCTCAGAATGTCCTGCCACAGCTCTCAGCCTCTGCTGGACAGGATGAAGATGGCCAGGCCAAGAAGGGCCGCAGTGACCATCAGCACGACGAGCAAGTGACCTCCAAACGAGCGCGAGTGTTCCCCCCCCGGGGTGTGGGGGGCCGTCGGGCCGGGCGGTCCCGACCCGTCGTTTGGGGACCCGGGGGCCACCACCACATCCAAATCACCGTGACTCTCGGCCGCATGCCACTTGGCCTTCAGGTCGGCAAAGCTCTCGCTGACCTGGGCTTTGTAAACCAGACGGCTCTCCTCGCGGAGCTTCATCTCCACGCTGAGGTCCCCTTCGCGCATCTTCTTCAGCTCGGCGACGGACCGTGCCGAGACCGACTCGGCGCCGACCTCCAGCGTCTCCTGAAAGGGCGGCGGAGCTTGGGCCTTCCCGTACTTCTCGAGCAGCTCTTTGCAGGCCATCTGGCAGCGCGCCAGGTGTTCTCGCCGCGACGTGAGGGTGCCCTCGACGTCCAATATCTTGTGTTTATTCTCCCCCAGCATCCAGCCTTCCTGGGGGGACTCGGTGTAGACGACTAGGTCGTGGACATCGGCCAGCGTGGCCTTCCAGCCCTCGAAGTGGTGGAACAGCCACTCGCGATCCGTCCAATCGCGCACGAAGGGGGGCAAGACGTTTCGGTAGCACCCGCCGCAGACGCCCTCTTCGGCCCACACGGCCGCGTCACCTTCCCAAACCTCGCCCAGGCTCTCGACCTGGAAGGAGTCGAGCGGAACCTTCTTGGTGCACAAGGGGCAGGTAGCGACTTCGGCGATGGGAGTCAGGTGGTGGGAGTCGTCCTCTGCGCCGGCAGCGAGTTCATCTTCTCCGACGATGTCGACCCTCTGCAGACCGAACTGGGAACTCTCGGGGTCCTCTTCGCAGATCGGACAGCCGGTGCGCTCCCCCTGCACCAGGTACTCGCCGTGCAGCTTGCAGAAACGGGTCTCCTCGACCGAGATCGCAGCCTCCTTCCACCCCTCGGGACCGGGTCCCGAGTTTCAGCCCGCTACTCTACCCCCGCTGGCCGGACCTCGACAGGGGGGGGAGGCATGGGCGATCCTCTTGCCTATGGCGCGGCGCTTCGGGGCGAAGACAAGTACGTTCCTGGCAGTTCTTGCCGCCGGGGCCATCGTTGGCGGGGTCGCCTGTACGGGCCGTCCTGCTTCCCAACCGACCCCCCGCCCCTTCCTCTCCTCGGTTGGCGTACCGGTCGCTTTGCCTCTGGGGGGCGACCTGGAGTACGAGGGGGAGATCCTCTCGGAGGTGGTGAGTCTGGCCCTGCGGCGGCTAAACGCCAGCCTGGGACCCCTGGACCGACCGGTCCACGCGGTGTGGGTGGACACCGGCTCAACGGAATGGGAGGCCTTGGCCGTCGGTCGGGCCCTGATCGACGAAGGATTCCGTGCGGTCGTCCTGCCGCCCTTCGAGGAGCTAGCGCGGCCGCTACTGCCGCTGGCGGAGGCAGGACGGACGCTCGTGGTACTCCCCGATCCCACGGGCCTCGCGCCCCTGCCCGACAGCCCCACGCTGGTCACGGTTCTGGAGCCAGGCACCCCGCATCTGCCCGATCCCCCTCCCGGCACCTCGATCGACCGGGACCTGCAGGAGGACGCGCTGACGCCGGACCGGCTGATCCGCAGCCTAGCCACCTACGACGCGACCCTGAGTCTGGGGCGCGTCCTTCGGAGGCTCCCAAACGCGGGGCCCCGCGAACAGACACGTTGGCTCGCCGACCAACCGGCGGAAGAGCTCGCCCTCGGGTGGACCTCCTTCTCCGTCCGAGGAACGAGCCGGAGCCTGAGCGGGGGAGCCCTGCCACGCCGGAGGGCGCCGTGACGGAAACCACGGACCACAACCCGGCTCTCCCCCTCCGAGAGGCGCTGGGGCTCGGGCTTGGGTTTGCGACCGTGGCCCTCCTGGAACTGGGCTTCGTCCTAAGCCTCAGCGGCCCCCGACTGCTTGCACCTGGCGAATTCGACCTACTGCTGAACGCGCGCTCGTTGGCCGGCGGGCACCTGCTGCCCCAGTGGGCGGGCGCGGTCCACCCCGATGCGCCGGGCACCTACCTCGCCGCCTTGCTCTTGGCCCCGCTGCAGTGGCTCGGGATGGACGGGGTCTTGGCGCTGAAGGCCAACGCTCTGGCCCACTTTGGCTTCTTGGTCTTCGCAGCAACCGGCCTCGCCGGCCGGCTGGCGGGGCGAAGTGCAGCGTGGATCACCGCCGGGATCCTCCTCCTGGCGCAGCCCTCCCTCCTAGCGGCCTCCCAGCACTTCTTGGGCACCACCCTCGAGGCTGCAGGCACCGAAATCGCAGTCCTTTGGGGGTTCATCGAGCTGTGCCAGCGCAAGGAAGCTCCCCCCTTAGCCGCCCTAGCGACCCTAGGCCTCGTCCTCGGCCTCCTGCTTTCAATGACCGTGCATGTAGCCCTGCTCCTCCCAGTCGTATTCTGGCTCCTTCTGCGTCGCTGGGGCCGCGATGCTCTCGGCCCGAGCCTGGTGGTCATCGCTTCAGCTGCGGTCGTTTTCGTGCCCTGGCGTTTTGGCCGCGATCCCACGGGCCCCATCCAGGCAGGCTTCTCACTCAAGGGTCGGACCCCCACTGAGCTGGCGGGCTCCGTCTCTTGGGCCGACGTCCAGAGCTTTGTAGCCCACCTCCCACACGCCTTGCTCGACGGCACTGTCCCCCTCCCCGAAGGCTCTCCCTGGGCCGCCATGCACCAAGGCTGGGCCGTTGTCTTGGGACTGGCTTCGGTCGTCGCCCTTCTCCGCTACCGAAGGGGGCTCTGGGGGAGGGGCCTCCCCGCCCCGCTCCTCGCGCTCGCCCTGGCAGCCCTTTGCATGGCCGCCCCCCTCCCCCTTGCCGGCGACCTCCTCGGCTACCCCGCCGGCTACCGCTATTTCATCAATCCACTGGCTATGGCTGCCGTCGTCTTCGGTATCGGTGCCGCCGAAGCGCTCGAGTGGCTCCAGACCCGCAGCGGCCCAGTCGCTGCCCGCGGAGCGCGGGCGGCGCTCGTCCTCTGCCTCGGCTGCGGGCTGGCAACCATCCCCCGCATCAAGCCCTTGGAGTTGACGCCACCAGAGGCCGCCTTCTTTGCCGCCCAGCATCGCTTGAGCTTCTCCCAAGGCCCCATGCACACCCACTTCTTGCTCTTGCTGCGGCACGTCCACGACGAAGAGATGATCGGCTGGGCGCAGGGCTACGGACTCCACCTCGCTCGCGAGTTCCTTCCCCATCGGGAACGCGCCGCGGTCGAAGTGAGGGATCGGGAGATGATGAAGGGCTATCGCACCCCACCTGCCGTCGACGCCCTAGCCCAAGTGGGGCTGCCGCGCACTTGGACCGAGGTGGCGCATGTCCTGCCCGCAGGCGCGGTGCGGGCAGGTTTTTTTGCCGGGATTGGGCTGGGCCTGGGAGAAGACGGCGTCCTCGACGGGGAGGAGGCCCTGCTGGCCGAAGCGGTTCCCGCGACACAGCGAAAGGCACTGTCGATAGGCGTTGGAGCCGCGATGGGGGAACGGCTGTACTGGTCGGGAGGCACCTCCCCTGTCAACCTCAGCGACGACAGCGAAGGCCGCTGGCAAGCCCTGCTTCGGAGCAGCCCCTTCGTCGAGGGCGTTCGCCGCACTGCCGGCAAGCAGGACTCGAGCGAGTACCGGGCGCTGTTCCCCCGAGCGCTGCCCCCACCACCCCCGGGCGATGCAAGTGGAGTTGGCCTCGACGAGGTGCCCCCCTTCGCCTTGGGCCACCCCCTGACCTATGCCCGGGTGGGCTGGGAAGGCCGCGGCGACACCGGGCGCACAGAGGGGCAGCCGTAGGGGAACTACAGCGGGTCCGGCCCCATCGGCTGGTTCTGCAGGCCTGCGGCGAGGATCTCGAGCCGCGACACGGGGTCGGCGGACGCGAGGTAGGTCTGGCCCAGCTCCGCGCTGAGCCCGATCTGGCAGATCAGCAGCGAGGCGGGATCCCTGTGGTCTCGGAGTTCGGACTCGCTGAACGCCAGTGGCGGCTCGGAGTTGTACGCCAGCGAGAGCACCTCGGACAGTGCTTCCTGGAAGTCGGCCTCATCCCAGCTCTCCTCTTGCTCGACCACCTTGATCTTGGCTTCATTGCCCCGGATGCGTCCCACCCGTACCCCGGATATGGGGTCTAGGATCCCAAGCCAGGAACCGTCCGCAAGCGGCGCGAACTGCAGCAGTCGGACTGCCGTACCGTAGATAGCAACGACCCCGCTGAATTCGGGGACGAGGCAGACCCAGCCATCGCCACCAGTCACATCGTTGGCCGTGGCGATCGCTTCGGCCCGCACGGCCCGGGCCCAGCGCGGTGGTCCCGGTAAGCGCACCGGCCCGTTCAGCACGATGACCTTCATGCGCAAAGGCATGGCTCGGTTGTCGGTGCGCTGCTCCCCAGGCCGCCACTCGAACCCCGAGACCAGGGCCGAGCCCCGCACTTCGCAGAGGACGACCCGCTCGTGGGCTTGTGTCCAGTCGGTTCGAAAGAGAAACACCGGCGGGAGCTCCCGCAGAACCGAGTCGTGGTCCCCGATGAGGGTGGCGACCGCCTGGTGCAAGGAGGGGACCTGGCCCTTG
>CAZQTQ010000393.1:0-4704 GCA_964596025.1 uncultured Rickettsiales bacterium | reverse complement strand
CGCCCTCGAAGATCTGGATGCGCTCCTTGGCGCCTTCCTTGATCCGGACGTGAACGCGGACGGTATCCCCTGCGCGGTAGCGGGGGAGCTTCTTCGAGATGCCTTCGTTCTCGAGCTGCTGGATGATTCGGCTCATGGTCGACCTCAACGATTCACGACTGGCTGGCGGGAGCCCATTCGCGTTGGGCTCAGGCCTTCTCCTGGGGATCTGGACGTGCGAGCGCGCCTTTTACTCGCCTCGATTCGATTCGTCCAGTGTTTGAATTGAAATCCCGCGAACTGGAGGAGTTTTCTCCGCTGCGGCCAGAAGATCGGGCCTTCGCTCCCGGGTTCGCTCCAGCCCCTGCTCACAGCGCCAGGTTGCGATCCGGGCGTGGTCGCCCGAGAGCAGCACTTCGGGCACCTCTTCGCCCCGGAAGCTCTGGGGGCGCGTGTACTGCGGATACTCCAGCCGTCCCTCCTGGAAGCTCTCCTCGAGGGAGGACGCGTCGTTTCCTAAGACTCCCGGGAGCAAGCGGGCAACCGTGTCAACCACGGTCAGGGCGGCCAACTCCCCGCCGGTCAACACGAAGTCGCCCAGGCTGATGCGTTCGTCGACATATGCCTCGACGCGGGCGTCGACCCCTTCGTAGCGCCCACAGACGAGGATGAGGTGCTCGCCTGCCTTGGCGAGTCGCTGGGCCGTTTCCTGACGGAACGGCTGTCCTGAAGGGCACAGGAGGATGACCCGCACCGGCCCGCCCGGGGGCCGCCGCTTCCGAGCATCCTCGATGGCTGCCACCAGGGGTTCGGGCTTGAGTACCATGCCCGAGCCCCCCCCGTAGGGCGCGTCGTCGACTTGGTGGTGCCGTCCTTGCCCGAAGTCGTGAAGGGCCGTGATCTGAAAGTGGAGCGTCCCACTTGCTGCCGCCCGCCCCAAGATGCTGGACTGCAGGTAGCCCTCCACCGCTTCGGGGACACAGGTGATGATCTCGAAAGAACTCACGGGTCAGTCCAGCTCATAGCGGACTTGGATCTCCCGCTTCTCGTCGTCGATGGCGAGTACGAAGTCACCGATCGCCGGGATCAGGGTCTCGGTGCTGCCGTCGTGGACCACCCAGACGTCCGATGCGCCGGCGCTAAAGACGCTCCGAATGGTGCCAAGCGGGCCGCGCTCGGTGTCGATGACCTCCATGCCGATCAGTTCGTGGACGAAGTGCTCCCCCTCCTGGGCATCCCCCAGTTCGTCCCGAGGGACCCACAGGGAAAGACCGGTGAGGGCGCGTCCGTTCTCGGGGTTATCGATGCCAGCGAAGCGAGCGAGAATCTTGCCGCCCTTGTCCTGCCACTTCACGACGGTTACCGCTGCCAGCGGCCAGGCTTCGCCTTGAAGCCACACGGTCTCTGCCACCCAGGCGAGGTCCGAATCTGGGTTGTGGAGGCGGACCGTGATGTCGCCGTGAATGCCCCAGGTCTTTCCGAGGCGTGCGACCTCGATGAGGGTCTCTTTGCTCTGGTGGGGGAGGTCCTCGCGGATCTCAAGCCGATCCAGACCTTGGCGTGTGGGAAGCGAAGACGACGGGGCCCCGTCGCGCTTGGGACCCGAGGCCGGGGCCTTTCTAGGCTTCCGGCTGCTCTTCCGCGTCATCTCCCACGCTCTCGTCGTCGTCCTGCCCGTCCAGGATGCGGAGCTGGACGCGGATGTCCGCCTTGTAAGCGGCGAGGTCCATTGCGCTGCGCAGAGCGGAAGCCACCGCTCCACGACGGCCGATGATCCGGGGAAGATCGGCCTCGGCGACGGAGAGTTCGAACACCGGGCGGTCGCCGGTGTCGTCGACTGCAATGGAAACATCGTCGGGGCTGTCGACGATGGAAGTCACCATGAAGGTGAGCAGGTCTTCGATGGGCTGAAGCTCGGACATTCGTTGGCGCCAGTGGGGGTTACTCGGCGGCGCTTAGTGCGCCTGATTTCTTGATCAGACGCTTCACGGTGCCTGAGGGCTGCGCACCATGGCTGAGCCAGTAGTTCAGGCGGTCGGCCTTGAACGTGACTGCGGTGCCCTCGTCCTTTGTTAGCGGATTCCAGGTACCCAAAACCTCGAGGTACCGGCCGTCGCGCGGCTTGCGGGAATCGGCCGCAACAATGCGGTAGAAGGGGGACTTCTTGGCGCCGTGTCGTGCGAGTCGGATGGTGACCATCGGTCTCTCCTGTCCTTCGGGGACGCCACTGGAGTGAACGTCCAAAAAATTTCCCAAAAACGCTGCTAAATCAGACACTTGACTTCAGTTTCAGCTTCGGGACGGCGCAATATACAGGCGAGATGGAGACAGCGTCAAGAGCGGATTAGGTGCGGTTATACTCCGCAGGTGCTGCACGGTCGGACATCTGCGTCGGTTTCTCTCAGGGGTGTCCTCTCAGCGCTGGCCCTTCTCCTGGGAGCGGTCGCTTGTTCGGGCACGATGGACGTGGGCGGAGACCTCTACCCTTGGACGTCCGGTGACGACGACGCCGAAGGAGATGACGATGCTGGCGACGACGACAGCGCTGCCGGCGACGACGATACGTCCGGTGACGACGACGACAGCACGGGTGGCGACGACGACACGTCCGGCGATGACGACGACGCTGCCGGGGGGCACCTCAGCTGCGGACCTACCGTTTCCATCGCTGCCGGCGGAAGCGACGCCCTCGCGGTGATTACGGGTGAGGCGGTACTCACCTTCGACTACGACCGTCGTGATGATGAGGCTCGCGGCGAGCTGTTCTCCGCGACCTGGGTGGGCTGCGAAGCTTGGAATGCCGTCGATCCGGACGGGGAGGAGCTCTGTGGCATCCGCTGGGAGGTGGACACCGAGTCCAACGTGGCGCAGTTCCAGAGTACATCCATCATCCTGCGCTTCGAGATGGACTTCGTCCTGGCCGAGAGCACCTGCGCCTTTGATCACCCGCTTGCCGCCGACCGTACCCTCCACTACCGCCTATCTGTTCCCTACAAAGGGGAGGACGGAGTCGAAATCCTCTGGTCCGACTCCGGCGGCACCCACCCGAGCAACATGGACGACCTCGCCAACTCTCCCTATACCGGGCAGGGCGACGAGCCCGATGAGGTCGATCTGAGCTACCAAACCGATCCCGAAGTGGCGAAGGGCTTCTAGAGGGGTCTATGGCCTCTTCCTCGGGTTGGTCCGCCGAACTCAGCGAGTCCCAGCTTCGCTCGGAGTTGGAGCGTCTTCAGCGGGGGATTGGCCTGTTTCGCGACTTGGCGGGTACGGCGGACCCCGAGGCTCTCTACGGAAAGTTGTTGGACGGTCTAGCCCAGGAGTTTGCCGTCTCTCACGCCATCCTCGCCCGGTCTCGGCCGGTTGGCGGCGTCGTGCAGGTGCTGGCCAGTCGCATGCCGGATGGGCCGCAAGTCCCCGAGAGCTTCCCTCTGGACCACCCGGGCATCGCCGCCTTGTTGGAGTGCCCGCGTCTTGTCCTCGTTTCCGACCCCGGAGACCGGGACGCTCCGCTCCTGGCAGAGGGGTCCCAGAGCGTGATGGCAGCGCGCTTTCGCATGGAGGGGGACGAGACCGACGTCCTCTTCTTCGAGTCGTCTCGCAAGGACGCGTTTTCCGAGCGCGATGCGGCTTTCTTGACCGATCTGGTCCAGACCATCGAGGCTGCCCTCCTCAACCGCTTCTCCCGCCACCGCAGCGACAAGGAGCTGGGGCTCTTGCTCGAGGTCGCCGGCCAGCGCGATGGCGAGGTAGCCCGGGCCTTGGACGAGAGTGAGCTCAATTCGCTGCTCGAGAAGATCCTTCAGCTCGCCCTCAGTCGCACCCAATGCCGACACGGCGCCGTCCTCTTGGTCGACGAGGAGACCGGAAACCTCCATGTCGAAGCCGAGACGTTCTCCGCCGATGTGCCAGGCGGTGTGCCGCGTGAACTTCGGAAGAGGACGGAGCGCCCGTCGGGGATTTCCTTTTGGGTGATGGAGAACAACCGCCCCTATCTTGCGGCCGACACGGAGCAGGACCCGCACTACACCCCGATCTTTGAACACATCCGTTCGTCCCTCGCCGTCCCGATGTCTTTCCAGAGCCGCTGCATCGGCGTGATTCTTGTTGAGAGCCAGACTCGGGACTACTTCACGCAGGATCACCAAGAGCTGGTTGTCGCGTTGGCGTCCACGGCGACGAGCTTTGTGCGGCGGGCCCAGCTCTTCCGGTCGACCCAGCAGGAGGCGGGGGGAAAGGCAGTCCTCATCAAGGGGCGTGGCCCTGCTTGGGACGAAGTCGAGCGGCGGCTCGAGCGTGCGGCGGCGACCTCGGCAACGGTCTGTCTTCGTGGCGAGAGCGGCACCGGCAAGGAGCTGGTGGCGCACGCAATCCACTTCAACAGCAACCGGTCGAAGGCGCCCTTTGTCGCGGTGAACTGTGCCGCCATCCCGGCCGACCTCTTGGAGAGTGAACTGTTCGGACACGTCAAAGGCGCGTTTACCGGCGCGGTCACCGATCGTGCGGGTCGGTTCGAGACTGGCGCCGGGGGCACGGTCTTCCTCGATGAGATCGGTGACCTACCGCCCCAGCTTCAGGTGAAGCTCTTGCGGGTGCTTCAGTCCGGTGAGGTCAATAAGGTGGGCAGCGATCAGGTTCGCCGGGTCGACGTCCGCGTCATCGCCGCGACTTCGCGCGATCTTGAGCTGATGATGGGGCATGGACGCTTCCGCGAGGATCTCTACT
>CAZQTQ010000392.1:0-4710 GCA_964596025.1 uncultured Rickettsiales bacterium | reverse complement strand
GCGATGGGGGAGAAGACCTCTACCCCCAGGTCGTTCAGCACCTTGCGCCCAGGAAGGAAGCTCAGCTCGCAGAGGAATCCAGCTTCAACGACGACCCCCCCAAGCTCCCGAACTAGCTCGATTGCGGCCTTTGCGGTCCCCCCCGTGGCCAGGAGATCGTCGATGACGGCCACCCGCTGCCCGGGCTGAACCATGTCGATGTGGGCCTCTACCGTGGCCTCGCCGTACTCCAACGCGTACGAGCGGGACCGGGTCTTGTAGGGGAGTTTGCCCGCCTTCCGAACCAACCCGCAGCCGATTCCCAAGCCATGAGCGACCGGCGCACCGAAGAGAAAGCCCCGGCTCTCAATCGCGACCAGCCGCTCGATGCCCTGGCCCCTCCAGTGGTCAACGAAGAGGTCGATACTCGCTCGAAGGCCCTCCGGATCTTGAAAGACCGGGCAGAGATCTTTGAAGAGAATCCCAGGCTTTGGAAAGTCGGGAACATCGCGAATGAGGCCTTGAATGATGTCAACGGACATGGATCCTCCTGGCCTGCGGCCGGGGTTCGGGGAGTTGGGGAGTCTACTGCCTCGGACCGCAGCGGTCACGCGCTCGACTGCCAGCCCTGCCGGCCGATGAGCGGGACGAAGCGACAGGACTCAAAGCGCTCTTCTTCGAACTCCTCTCCGGCCTTGGCCTTCACCCGGCGCACCAGAGTCTGGACGTCCCGGGCACCCACCGGCATGACCAGGCGCCCCCCCCCTGCCAGCTGCGCCATCAGGGCCTCGGGCACTTCGGGACCGGCGGCAGTCACCAGAATGGCCTGGAACGGTCCAAACTCGCTCCGCCCAAGGCTGCCGTCGGAGCTGAGAACCGTGACGTTTCGAACCCCCAACTCGGAGAGCAGGCGCTCGGCCTTACGGGCCAGGTCACGGTGGCGCTCGAGCGAAATGACGCGACGGGCCAAGCGGCTCAGAATCGCCGTCTGGTAGCCCGATCCGGTCCCGACCTCCAGCACCGTCTCGCTGCCGTCCAAGGCCAGCAGTTCAGTCATCCTCGCGACAATCCAAGGCTGACTGATCGTCTGTCGACAGGCGATCGGCAGGGCCCGGTCAGCGTAGGCCTGGACCTCCAAGACGGTCTCGACAAAGGCGTGACGGGGCACCTCACCCATGGCCTGAAGCACCGCCTCATCACAGATATCGGATAGCTGCTGCTCCACCATCCGGCGTCGATTCTGCCCGTGGACGCTCACCGTGGCTGAAGGTCCCAGGCCTCGACTGCCTCGAGCCCGTTGTGGTCGGTCTGATCGACCTGGAGAGGGGTGACCGAGATATAGCCCTCGTGAACCGCCACGCAATCGCTGCCCTCAATGGGGTCGAACTTGCCCTCAGCTCCACCCACCCAGTAGTAGGGCCGCCCCCGCGGGTCGGACTTCTCGATGATCCCGTCCTCGAAATAGCGCCTCCCCAGCTTGGTCACCTGAACCCCCCGCACAGCCCCATGCGGAACCGCGGGGAAGTTGACGTTTAGGTAGCGACCGTCGGGTAGGCCCTCGCGGAGGACCCGGCGAGCGAGCCCATTGGCAAAGGCAACCCCGTCACGAAAGTCGGGATTGCGGTACTCCAGAGCGGAGAATGCGAGGCTCGGGATCCCCATGAGGGCGCCTTCCAAGGCACAAGCCACCGTACCCGAATAGGTCGTGTCGAAGCCGAGGTTGGGGCCGTGGTTGATGCCAGAGACGAGCAGGTCCGGCTTCCGGGGCAGGAGGTGGAGAACAGCTAGGAAGACGGCGTCGGTGGGCGTGCCCCAGACCGCATAGCTTCTCTCCCCCGCTTGGGTCATGCGCAAGGGCATGTGCAAGGTCAACTTGTGGGAGGAGGCAGACTGGGGCGTAGCCGGGGCGACGACCCACAGTTCCCCAAGGTCGGCCATCGCCTCGGCCAGAGCCACCAAGCCCTCGGCCTGAAGGCCGTCGTCGTTGGTTGCAAGGATCAGAGGCCGGGTCATGGGGCGCGATGGTAGTACGGTCCAGAAGCCAGGTCCACGCAGGCCTGGGATTCCCAATGGAGCGGCTGCTACAGTCCGCCTCCGCACCGAAGCAGTTTTGGTTCGCGGCCCGGAGATCCGATGCTCATCCTGCTCAAGAACACGGCCACTTCGGCCCAGATCCAGCACGTCGTCGACCGCGTGGAAGACTCGGGGCTGTGCCCCGCCGTCGTACCGGGTGCCAGGCGCTCCGCCATCACGGTGACCGGCAACATCGGGGTCGCCGTAGTGCCAGATGTCGAGGAACTCCCAGGTGTCCTCCGAGTCATCCGCGTCACCAAGCCCTATCGGCTGGCCACCCTCGAGTCGACTGAAGGGCAGCCAACCGTCCTGGACATCGGGGAGGCCAAGGTGGGTTCTTCGGCACTCTGGTTCGTAGCCGGACCCTGTTCGGTCGACGAGCCGGAACGCCTCTTCGAGACCGCGCGCCACCTGAAGGGCCTGGGGGTCCAAGCCTTGCGCGGGGGCGCCTACAAGCCTCGGACCAACCCCTACGCTTTTCAGGGCCACGGGGTCGAGGCCCTCCAGATGCTCGCCGCAGCCCGCGAGGAGACCGGCTTACCGGTGGTGACCGAGGCCATGGATCCACAGCAGCTCGAGAACGTAGTCCGTTACGCCGACGTCGTTCAGATCGGGGCCCGCAACATGCAGAACTACACCTTGCTCAAGGAGGCAGGCCGCTGCGGGAAGCCCGTCGTGCTCAAGCGGGGTCTGGCGGCCACAGTGGATGAGCTGCTGAACGCCTGCGAGTACGTCCTGGCCGAAGGCAACGAGGAGGTCGTACTTTGCGAGCGCGGGATCCGGACCTTCGCCGACCACTGTCGGTTTACCTTGGATGTCGCAGCTGTCGCCGTTCTCAAGAGCCTCACCCACCTTCCGGTCATCATCGATCCGAGCCATCCCGCCGGCACCCGCAGCCTAGTCGAGCCCTTGGCCCGCGCTGGGGTGGCCGCCGGCGCAGACGGCCTGATTGTCGAGGTCCACCCCGAGCCCGAGAAGGCGCTGAGCGATGCACAGCAGGCCCTGCGGTTTTCGGACGTCGAATCCCTCCGAAGGTCGGTCGCCGCCATCGCTTCGGTCCTCGGGCGGAGCCTGGGCTCCGAGGCGAGCAAAGCCTAGCGGTTCCCTGCACCCACTCCGAACCGAACGGGGCAGGTCAATGGGCTGCCATGGCGTGCTAAAACCCACTCGGGGCCGGAGCCCCGGGGAGGACGGCCATGGGCCCTCTGACCATTCGCTGTGACGGGCCCGAATCGGCCAACTTCGCCCCCGCAAGACCGCTGCACCCGGGCGCTGGCCGCCCCACTGGCTTCCCTCCCCTCCTCGCACTCACCGCGGTCTTATGTCTTCTCTTTGCCTCCTGCTCGTCCTGGGTGCCCACCCAAGTCGGTGATGACGACGCGGGAGACGACGACGCGGGAGACGACGACACGGGAGACGACGACGCGGGAGACGACGACACGGGAGACGACGACACGGGAGACGACGACACGGGAGACGACGACGCGGGAGACGACGACGCGGGAGACGACGACGCGGGAGACGACGACACCGAGCCTCCGCCCGACCCCTGCTCTCCGAACGCCGCCGAACGTCTCTGCGGCCTCGGCGGCCCGACGCTCAGCGTAACGGCCGGCTACGGCACCGAAATCACCGAAGTCGAGTTGAGCGACTGCGGCGACGACTACTTCCACCCGCTGCCCATCTCCCGCGGCCTCCCCGCGGATGTCCTGGGGCTGTACGTCGGCTGGGAGACCTTCTCGAGCCGCACCAGCGGGAGCGAGATAGCCGGCGGCATCGCCTACGTCACCGAGGCGCCGAGCAACTACTACGTGAGCTGGCTCGTCCCCTTCAACGACTTCGGTGGCGACGACCGCAGCTGGGTCTTGACGGGGGGCGACGACCAGCTGGCCTCGGTGGTCTTTCCCCAGACCGAGGACACCGAAACCCCAAGCGACTGCGTGACGATCTGGCCCTACACCCTAGAGCCAACGGGGAGCACGGCCCAGGCCCGCTACACCCTTCGGACTGGCAGCGAGAGCGGCGGAGTACTCTATTTGGACGTGGCCATAGTCCAGGACTCGGGTGCAACCTCAGCCCAGATCCAAGCCGCCTTAGAGTCCGCCTCGGTGATCCTGAGCCAAGGCACCCAGGTGGGTGGAAGTGGCGGGACGAGCCTCCAGACCGACAGCTTCTATTCCGTGAACAACGCGGTTTACGCCAACCTCAGCGTCGAGGATGCTTCGCTCTGGGATCTTCGGGCCCTTCCTCTCGGGAATATTGAGCGGAACGTAAAAGTTTTTGTCATCAATGCCTTCGATGAAAACTTCCTCGGATTGTCGGGCGGAATCCCGGGTCCACTGGGCTACCACGACCTCGGAACCTCCGGCATCGTCGTCGCCGCGGGGCCCCATATGAGCGGAACCGAGATGGAGACTGACTACATGGCGATGACGATTGCCCACGAGTTGGGGCACTATTTGGGTCTCTTCCACACCACCGAGGATGGTGGGGAGGAACATGACCCTCTAACCGACACCCCGGAGTGCGCCGAATCAGCCACAACACCGTCAGACTGCCCGGACGGAACCAACTTGATGTTTTGGACCGGGGGATCAGATGACGACCAAACCACCATCAGCTTGGAGCAAGCGAATGTCATTAATTTCAGTCCCGTCG
>CAZQTQ010000391.1:0-4711 GCA_964596025.1 uncultured Rickettsiales bacterium | reverse complement strand
GGTGAGGACGGCGAGTCCAAGGTGCTGATCGACCCCAATACTTGGGAGCAGACCGAGACGCTCTCGGGCTTTTACCCCTCGCCGGACTGCCGCTATGCCGCGTTTGGCAAGGCCAAGGCGGGCGACGAGAACCCCGTCGTCTCCGTCCTCGATCTCGACACCCTCGAGGTCCAGCAAGACAGTCTTCGGGGGTGGAAGCAGGGAGGGGTGTCGTGGCTGCACGACAACTCGGGCTTCTACTACAGCGCCAAGCCGCTCGAGGGCGAGGTTCCCGAGGGGGAGCATCACTACTGGCATCGGGGCTGGTTTCATCCGCGGGGCACCGACGGCAGCGAGGACCGCCTCGTAGCCTTCGACAAAGAGGTCAAGGAGACCTGGAACGGCACCAGCGTCAGCGAGGACGGCAAGTGGTTGCTGATCTACCGCTCGCTGTTCAACAAGAACGAGCTGTGGCTGCAGGCGGTTGGCTCCGACGAGCAGAAGCCGGTGGTGGCCGGCATGGAAGACGAGACCTGGGGCGAGGTCGTGGACGGCAAGCTCGTGCTGGTCACGGATTGGGAGGCTCCCAACTACCGGGTCTTTGTGGCTTCGGTCGATGCACCCGGGCGCGAGAACTGGACGGAGTTCATTCCGGAGGGTGAGGACCGCCTGAATGGCGTCTCGGCCATCGGGGGGCGGCTGTATGCGAACTACCTTCACAACGCGGCCACCCGCATCGAGCAGTACAGCCTGGACGGGGAGGCCCTCGGCTCGATTGAGCTGCCGACGGTGGGTACAGCCTCGGTCTCTGGTTACTGGAGTAAGCCCCGCGTCCTCCTGAGCTTCTCTTCTTTCACCCACCCAAGGGCCATCTACAGATGGAACCCAGAGACCGGTGCATTGAGCCTTGAAAAGAAGAGCCCAATCGACATCGACCCCAGTGGAATGATGGTGGAGCAGGTGTGGTACCCGAGCAAGGATGGCACCCAAGTCAGCATGTTTGTTGTCCGAAACAAGAATGCTCCAAGAGACGGCAGCATTCCGACGCTCTTGACGGGATACGGGGGCTTTAACATCTCGCTCAAGCCTCGCTTCTCGACCCGCGATGCGGTCTGGCTCGAGGCCGGTGGGGCGGTGGCCATTCCCAACCTGCGCGGCGGCGGAGAGTACGGGCGGGCCTGGCACGAGGCGGGCATGCGGGAGAAGAAGCAAAACGTCTTTGACGACTTCATCGCCGCGGCCGAGTACCTCATCCAGGAGGGCTACACCCGGAGCGACCGCCTCGCCATCGCCGGCGGCAGCAACGGTGGCCTGTTGGTCTCCGCCGTAGTCACCCAGCGGCCCGACCTCTTTCAGGCCGTCCTCTGCCAGGTGCCGTTGGCCGACATGGTGCGCTTCCACAAGCTGGGGCTCGCCAACATCTGGACCGAGGAATACGGGAGCGCCGACGACCCCGAGATGTTCCCCCACATCCGCGCCTATTCGCCCTACCACAACACCAAGGAGGGGACGGACTACCCGGCGATTCTCGTGACGGGGAGCATGAACGACGCCCGCACCGATCCGGCCCACGCTCGCAAGTTTGCCGCCGCAGTGCGGCACGCCGACGAGGACCACGGAGAAGAGGAGCCGATCCTCCTCCACATCCAGAGCGACTCAGGCCATGGCGGGGCGGTCACCATCGATCAGAGCGCCGACCAGTATGCGCGGCACTACGGCTTCCTGATGGAGCAGATTGGCCTGCAGGCACCCACGGCGACAGAGTCCGACCCGGTAGAGGCTGCCACCAGCGGTCAAGAGTAGAGGGCGACGGCAACTGGGGAGTCTGGGAGAGCTACTTCGAGCCGTCCTTCCCGCACTGTTGGTCGTAGACGGCCACGTGCTCTGCGAAGAACTCGAACTTGATGTTGCCCAGCTCGGGGTGGTTCATCATCGGCTCACAGTCCCCAAAGAGCGCGGCGAAGTCCTTCTTCTTGTAGCTCGCCTTCTTGACCTTCACGGTCTGTCCGCCGTCCTTGGCTGCGAGGTAGCTGAGGTCGTCGCTACCGCTCGTCAAGAAGCTATCCCCAAAGGAGGCGCTCTCGTTGGCGTTGGGATCGACGAAGACCCGGATTCGTGCGTCGAAGCCGGGGTTGATGAGGGCCAAGAGGGCATAGCGTTCCTTCTTTCCCGGGAGCAGCGCCTGCACGAAGATGGCGTATTCGCGGTTGACGATGGAGTCCCAGTCAGCGTTCAGGAGGCCGTTCAGCGTCGAGCCCTGGGAGACCTTCATGCCCCACTTTGTCAGGCCGCTGATCTTGTTCCGGACCTCGTCGACCTCGGCGGCCTTGAGCTTGTGCTTGTTTCCTTGCGGATCCTGGATCACAAAGGAGCGGAGGTGGCCGTTCATGAGGACCGAGACCTTGACCTGTCCGGTGACTACCTTGCCGTTGGGCAAAAGGACGATGGTGTCGGTCGTCCCGTCGAGGCGGTCCAGCGGCATGACGAAGCCACCGGCCAATGCGGGCGTTGGGTGGAGGAGGAGGCTAAGGGCTACGATTGGCAGGCCGAGCACGGCAGCTCGAAGGACTTTGCGGTTCATTCGGGTGTTTCCTCTGCTGTGTGGATTGCGATTGGGTGCTCCAAGGCAACTCCTGCTCTGGGTCCTTGCGGTCCCGACCGGGGGCTTGCGCGCCGCTAGCCCTCGCTGCTCGGGAAGGGCGGTGGGGCAACCACTCCTTCGAAGAGCGCGGCGAGCTCGGGCACACTGCCGGCAGTTGTCCACTGCGCCATGCCTTGGGCCCAGACGGGTGTCTGGGCCGTGAATCGTCCCGAAGCGACCCCCTGTTCGAGGATGTCTTGCCCAAAGGGTCCCTGGTTTTCGCCGTCCAGATGGATGAACCACTTCGCAGCGGCTTCGGCGAAGGGATTGAAGGTCGGCGGTTGGCTGGGGCTCGCCGCTGGGTTGAGCTGGTTCGCGACCTGCGCCATGGCCCCTCCCATGGCGCCACCGGCACCCAGGCCTGCGCCTAGGCCGAGGCCTGCGCCCAGCAGTTGTCCTACGCCCCCCTCGTTCTTGGCTGCGGCCTCCATTGTGTCGAGGCTGCGCTCCTGGACGTAGTTGGTTCCCAAGACGTCGAGTTCGGCCCGGTGGGCCAGGGCTTCCTTGACTCGTTCGAGTGCTGGGTCGCCCTCTGGCACGGTGATGCTGAGGACCGAGAAGTCCAAGAGCCCAATCCCGTAGGTTGCCAGGTCGGGGGCAAGAGCCTCTTTCATGGCCTGCCCTAGCTCGTGCTGGTGCGCTGCGATCTCCAGAATCGAGACCCCCTTGTCGACGAGGTAGCTGGCGAGTTGGCTGTTGAAGCGGCTCACCAGCATCCCGCGCGTGGCGCTCTTGAGCTGCTCGAGCGTGTAGCTGGGAAGGGTGGCTACGAGCGTCAAGAGGAAGGTCTTCGGGTCGCTAATCTGCAGCCCAAACTGGCCGTGTGCCTGGACGGGCACGAGGATGTTCAGCTTGGGGTCGCGAAGCGGGATCGGTGCCGGAGTGCCCCAGGGCGCGTCGAGCAGGACCTGCTTGTTGACGTACCAAATCTCGGCCGAAAAGGGCGACTGGTCGCCCACAAAGGGCATCTCGATGAAGGTCTGGAGGATGGGGTAGTTGTGGGTGTCGAGTGTGTGCCGGCCGGGGCCAAAGGGGCCCTCGATCGCACCCGACTTGACGAGGAAGGCCTCCTGGGTCTCGTTGACGATCAGCTGGGCGCCCCAGGAAATCTCGGTGTCGGGGTGCTTCCAGGCGAACTCACCGGCTTGTGCGTCCCATTTGCTGACGTCGAACAACATGTGGGGGGTCTCCTCCGAGCCCGGGTTGTGGGCGCCGCCTAGCCCAAGAGCGCGACCCCGCCGGCCATCAGTCCCAAGAAGCCCAGGCTACCACCGACCAGGGCGCCGTAGACGAGCCAGCCCCAGCGCCGAGCTGTCCTCACGCGCTGGCGTTCCCGGTCGACCTCGGCGGTCACCGCGGCGATCTTGGGTGCGGCTTCGGGGTCGCCAGCGTGGTGGATGCGCATGGCGGACAAGATGGCGTCGGCGCGGTCGAAATAGATGGACTCGGCCTTGCGAGCCGAGGAGTTCAGGACGTTCTGCAGGGCCTGCATGGGGCCGTCGGGGACGATGATGAGGCCGATCATCTGGAGCGCAGCTTGGCACTGGGCCTCGAGGCTTCGGGGAATGAAGGCGTTCTGCCAAAACGCAGCGATGCGGGCTTGGGGCCCTTGTCCGAGGTTGTTCATCATGTTGGCGCCGAGCGCCCCAAAGAGGCCGCGACCCAGGCTGGTGCGGCTCATCTCCTGGCCTGCCCGCGTCAGCTCGTCCAGGGCCCGGAGCTCGTCCGCAGCGCTCGCCAGATCCTGGGAGACCCGGCCGCAGTAGCGGCAGACCAGCGTGCCGGGATCCCCGGGTGCACCGCAGCCCGCGCAGTTGGCTGTCTTTGCCATCTGGCGAGTATAGGGGCTGCCGCCATCGAGCGATCCCTGCGATACGATGTCGAGGTGCTTGCCTTCGTCCGTTGGTCGCTGCTCCTGATGCCCCTTCTTCTGACGGGTTGTGAGAACGAGAGCGAGCGCGAGACGCCTCCGGGCAGCGCGCCCAAGGCGCTCGTCATTGGGGTTGATGGGCTGCGGGGGGATGGGATCCCAGGTGCTGAGACCCCGCGCCTGGACGCGCTGATGGAGAGCGCGGCCTACACGCTCTTCGC
>CAZQTQ010000390.1:0-4725 GCA_964596025.1 uncultured Rickettsiales bacterium | reverse complement strand
CTTCAGAGTCGGGAGAGCCGTCCTCGTCAAAATCGTAGATTTCGATGGAGCCCAGACTCCCGCAGGCGGTCCCCAGGGTGGCAAGCGCAACAAGGGCTGGGAGATGAAGACGAATGGAAACCCTCCGAAGAGGGAGTCTAGCCGGGGGGAACGGGCAGGGCCTAGGGCAGGAGTGGGGCCTACACAAGAGCGCTGTCCTCGAAGGCGCAGCGGAGTAAAGTGGCCTGCGAGGAGAAGTGATGGTCGTGTACCCCCGTGCCTTTGGTGCCTTGATCTTGGCCTTGAGTGTCCTGGTCGCACAGGCCTGCATCTCGATCGTCCCTCGGGGAGATGGAAGCAGCAACAGCGGGGACGGCGGGACGGCGATTGACGGCACCGGGGGCTCGGGCACCGGGGCCTCCGGCGACGACCCCCTTCCCAACGCAGACAGCGACGGCGACGGACTCACCACCGCCTTCGAACAGCAGATCGGAACCGACCCCGATCTGGACGACACCGACGGCGATGGCTTCTCCGACGCGCTGGAGTACCTGACCTACTTCTCCCCCACCAACGAAGAGGACTACCCCTACTCCGGCAACTACCCCCGCGGACCGCTGATGAGCAGCGAGGAATGGGACGCCTACAAGCAGGACCAGGACTCGAGCTGGAGCGAGCTGGGCCTGGTCAGCAAGGGCTGGATCCACGACGACCACCACGGCCAAGAGCTCAAGCTCAAGCGCTTTTTCGGGAGCGTCGTCTTGATCGACCTGGGCTCGGAGTGGTGTGGGCCATGCCGAGCTATTACCGAGACGCTGGAAGATGAGTACCAGGCCCGCAAGGACCAGGGCTTCGTAGTGGTCCAAGTGCTCATGGACGGCATTTCAGCCGGCACTCCCCCCGACATCGAGGGCTGGGTCGAGGAATACGGCCTGACCTTCCCCAACCTCTCGGACTTCGATCGCGAGGTAGCCGAGCACTACGTTCCCGAAAGCGAAGGCTGGTCCATCCCCAACTTCACCATCATCGACCGCGCCCACAAGCTTCAGACTTGGTACAGCGTAGGAAGCGTAGATTGGTCGTTCGTCGATCAACTCCTCGACGAGCCCGCTCCCGAGGTGGACTACCCCATGCCAGACAACGCGTCCGAGCTCTACGAGAGCCTCGGCTTGGTCGAAGGGGCATGGAGCCAAAGCACTGGCGGAAAAGACAGCGGCTCCTGAGCCGAGTCGGACTGCGCCTCAGGGCCCCCCGCAGGCGAGCCAGACGCGAATCAATTCCTGATCCGATTCGGGCAAGGCCCCAGACGGAGGCATGTGACCCAGCGAAATCTCGGCCCAGGTCCAGTTGGGTTCTGCCCTCGCGGCCTCGTGGCTGTCGTAGTCGAAGCCAGCCGGGGAGCCCGAGCGCGCATCCCCTTCTAGGTCGCTCGAATGACAGGCCAGGCAGTGCTCGGAGAAGATGGGCTCGACGTCGCTCCATACGACCGCCGAGTCTTCGGGACACGGGCCGGGATCGCAGCCTCCGATCAGGAGCACGACCACGAACCAAAGTCCTGCACTGCACGCAAATGGTCGCCTGTCCGCCATCGTCGTCTCTCCGCCCGTCGCGCTTTGCCCGGACTCCCAACCGGCTCTACAGCACTCCATCGATGATCAGCCTCCCTCGATCAGGCCTGAGAGAAAGCCCGCAAAGACGCTCTCGGGGACCGGCCAGACGTAGCGGATGGAGAGACCGACGTGCCGTGCGCGCGCCAGCTCCACCTCTTCGGGAATCTCGCACTCCGAGTGAAAGCCGCCCGGGGTGAGCATGGTCGAGATTACTACGATGCTCTGCGCCCCATCTTCCACCAGCTGATCGAGGGCCTCGGTCACGCTCGGCCCGGCAAACTCATTAAAGGACAGACGCACCAAGCGGTCTGGATGCAGGGACTGGAGATGCTCCCGAACGTGGCTCAGGCCGAAGTAGTAGGGATCGTTCTCGGGCGTGCGGGGCCAAGACCGCAGCACTCCGTCGAGTTCGAGTTCGCGGGCGCAGGGCTCGGCCCGCCCCTCCCGACGGCGCGCCGACTCCAGCCTCTTCCACTCCGAGGCGACCGCCGGAGGGCAGTCGCGAGCCACTCCGCCATGACCGACCAGCAAGATGGCCTCATCAGCTCCTGCACCGCTGGCCAGGTCCCCATCCGGCGAGCTCGCGCTGCCTACAGCAGCCCCGTTCGCTCCAAGGCTCGCGACCGGTTTCTTCACTCTGAGCCTCCCTGGGTCCCCTCGAACCGCCGCGGTTGCCACGGGCAAGGCGCTGGCCTGGACCCATCCATCGGTTCGGACGAGGGCGCCATTATGGTCCGAGGCCAGCCCAAAGGTCTTGCCGAGCGCGAAGTCTTGGCTCCAGCCAGCTCAGCCAAGAGCCATCCGAAAGTCCCGCAGCACCTGGCGGTGCTCGATCCGCAGCTCCTTGAGCGCGGCCCCGCCGACTCGGTCGAGCCAGGCATCAGCCGAGGTCTTGTCTTCGCCCTGAAGTGCTTGGTAGGCATCCAGCCCCCGCTGGGCCATCCACTGGGTAAAGGTCACCAGCCGGCGCTGGCCTTGGGCCCCTCCAATGGCGATGGGATGCCAACCAAAGGCGCGTGACACCCGGGTCGCCTCCGGATTCTCGTCACACCAGGTGTCGATCGCGGCAACCAAGGCCTGGACGTAGGGGAACTGCTCGGCAAAGAGCGTCTGGAAGATGGGGTCGAGGCTCGAGGGAACCTGATCGTTGGCCAAGAAGTCCTGCGGAGCGCTCCCCTCCCCCTCGGGCGGCTTCAGCAAGCGCTCGAACCAAGCCCGGACGGCAGGCGCCCCGTCAAAGAGCGAGGTCGTCGCTGGGTCGCGGAAGAGGTGGGCCCAGAGCGGTCCAAAGAGGGCAAAGTCGCCGATGCACGGGCGGCCACCGAGCAGGTAGGGGTGCTCTGCAAAGTGCGCATCGAGCTGCGCAATGAGCCCGGAGGCAAAGCGCTCGACACCAGCTTCCGTCTCCGGACTCACCCCCAAGACGGGGAGGTAGCTCTGCATCTTGCGCGCAGCCGGGGAGACCAGCGGACGGCCGAGGAAGCGGGGCAGCCAGGGAAAGCCGCTGCGAGCGAACTCGTCGAGAGCGAACCGAGCGTTTTCTGGCTTGTTCCAGCGGTAGTGCATGGCGACAGCCGGCAACCACTCGTCGCCGTGCAGCTCCAAGAGCAAGCTGGCCACCCGCTGCGCTCCCCCTGGCGGGGTGATGGGCCGCTCGGAGTAGCGCTCTTCGAACCAGTCGATGATGCAGCTGCTGTCCTGGAGCCAGGTGCCGTCGGGACAGAGAACCGTTGGCATGACGGCCCGACCGACGGCTGACTGGACGCGGGTCATGAGGGAGAAGGCCGGGACGACGACGTCGTCGAAGGGGACTCCCTTGAAGCGCAGATAGGCCCGGGTCTTCGCGGAGTAGGGGGAGACGAGCCAGCCGTAGTGTTGGAAGGGAGGGGCCACGAGCAAGCACGCTACCCTAAACTCCGCCCGTGAACTCCGCTGCCACCGGCGCGACTCCGCGCATCGAGCAAGCCCTTGCCATCGAGATGGTACGCAGCGAGCGGCGCCGTGCCCTGCTCCTCTTGGGGCTCTTCGGCATCCTGACGGGCGTTGTGGTGAGCCTCGCCCTCGCCGACAAAGACGCTCTGGTCCTGCTGACGGGGAAGGAGGGCTTCCGCCACCTGGCGCTCGGCGCCCTCACGATCGTCCTCGCCTTCGAGGCCTTGATGGCGCTCTACTTCCATCGCCTGCTCACCGCGAACCGGGAGCCCAGCCAGGGGGTTCTCGTCGCGGCCACCGTCTTCGAGACGGCGCTGCCGAGCGTCATTCTCGCCGTGGTAGCGGGCTTCCTCAGCCCGCTGGATGCGTTCTCCGCCCCCCCCTTCCTGTTCTACTTCCTGCTCCTCGTCTTGTCCCCGCTCCGAATGCAGGTCGGGCTGTGCATCCTGACTGGAGCCGTCGCGGGCATCGGCTACCTCACCGTGGCCCTGCCGCAGCTCGCCGACATCGCGGCCATCGACCCCGACAGCATCTTTGTCCGGCCCCAACCGCACGTAGCCAAGGCTGTCATTCTGCTCATCGCTGGCGGGCTCGCCGCCTTTGTCACCAAGTCGATCCGCGAGCGGCACAGGCGGGAGCTCGAGGTGATGGGCGAGCGCCAGCAGGTCATCGACCTCTTCGGGCAGCACGTCTCGCCAGCCGTGGTCGACAAGCTCCTGAGCCAGGAGACCGAGCTGGACTCCGAGACCCGGCGCGTCTGCATGATGTTCCTGGACATCCGCAGCTTCACGACCTTCTCCGAAGCCCACACGCCAGCCGAAGTGGTCGACTTCCTAAACCGCCTCTTCGAGCCCTTGGTGGATCTTGTCGACCAGCACCGAGGCATCATCAACAAGTTCCTCGGCGACGGGTTCATGGCCGTCTTTGGCGCCCCCATGGACGACGCAGAAGCCGAGCTGAACGCCTGCCGCGCCTCTCTGGCCATGCTCGACGAGATCCAGGCTCTTCGCGATGCTGGCGCCATTCCCAACCTGGGGATTGGCATCGGCTTGCACGCCGGCCCGGCGATGACGGGAACCGTGGGCTCGCGGGGGCGCAAGGAGTACACAATCATCGGCGCCACCGTGAACCTGGCCGCGCGCATCGAGTCGCTCTGCAAGCAGTTCGACGCCTCCCTCCTGGTCTCGGACGTGGTGTGGCAGGC
>CAZQTQ010000389.1:0-4746 GCA_964596025.1 uncultured Rickettsiales bacterium | reverse complement strand
AGCCCGCCCCCAGAGGTGCAGCATGAGGAACATCGTCGCAGTCCGATTTCTCTCACTCCTGGTCGCCCTCTCTGCCGTGGCTTGTTTGAGCGACGCACCCGAGCTCTACGACTTCGACGGGGACGGTACTCCCGATTCCACCGACTGCGCCCCCGAAGACCCGGCGGTATATCCCGAAGCCGAAGACGAAGCCGGCGATGGCGTGGACCAAAACTGCGACGGGACAGACGGGGTCGATGCCGACGGAGACGGCTACCCATCCATCGCCAGCGGAGGCGACGACTGCAATGACGACAACGCAGAAGTGCACCCCGGAGCGACGGAGGTCTTCGACGACAGCATCGACAACGACTGCAACGGCCTAGACGCCAGCTGCGACGACGACGGGGATGGTTTCGTAGAGCTGAGCTGCGAGGGGGGAACAGACTGCGACGACGACAACAGTGAGATACACCCTGAAGCAGAGGAACTCTGCGACGGCGTCGACAACAACTGTGACGGGGCTCCCTTCGACGGGGAGCAGGACAACGATAGTGACGGGGTGCTGGCCTGCGAAGGAGACTGCGACGACTCGGACCAAGAGAGCCACCCCGGCGCTGAGGACGCGACCGTCGACGGCACCGACCAGGACTGCAGCGGCGTGGACGGGATAGACGCCGACGGAGATGGGATCGCGTCCGAGGCGAGCGGGGGGCAAGACTGCGACGACACCAACGAGGACGCACACCCGGGAGCAGAGGACCTGTGGGGCGACGACCTCGACCTCAACTGCGACGGCGTCGACGGCATCGACGCAGACGGCGACGGCCACGCCTCCAACTCGGGGAGCGCGGCCCAAGACTGTGACGACAACAATGCCGGCGTCTATCCCGGCAGCACCGAACTGTGGGAGTCCCCAGCCCAAGCGCTCGATGTCAACTGCGACGGCGACCTCTACACCTCGCTCGCCCAGGCCGACTGGGGGTTGACCGGGGGAGCAGAAGGCGACCGCGCAGGCCTGGGATTCTCTGCCGTCGCCGACCTCGACTTGGACGGCGGCCACGAGGTGCTGGTGGGCGCACGGTATGCCGACTACGACGGAGAGAGCAACAGCGGCGTGGTCTACCTCATCCGGTCGAGTACCTTAGAGGCAGCGGGGCCCACGATCACCTTCCCCCTGCCCGACGCAGACCTCCTCATCTACGGAGCCGACTCAGCGCCCAAGCTCGGGATCTCAGTGACCTCGGGCGATGTCGACGGGGACGGAAGCCCTGACCTCTTCCTGGCCGCCGAGGACTACGATGCGACATGCAACGACTGCGGCAAGTCCTACCTCTTCTTCGGTGCCGACCTACCCGCCAGCGGAGAACTGGCAGCCGAAGACGCCGACCTCAGCATCATCGGGGCCGATGACGACGAAGCCGGGCACTGCGTCGCCGTCGCCGGAGACATCGACGCCGACGGTCTAGACGACCTCCTCGTCGCCAACTACCAGTACGACAACTATCGGGGCCGGACCGGGCTCTTCCTGGGCAGCACCTTAAGCGCCCAGAGCCAGGGAGCGCAGCTCGATCTGGTGGATGCCGACCGCCACTTCATCGGTGAGGACCAGGACGACCGCAGCGGCCTAGAGGTAGCCTCGGCCGGGGACGTGGATGGCGATGGCAAGAGCGATCTGCTCTTGGGCGCCCCCCTCAACGACGAGTTCAACACCCACTCCGGCAAGGCCTACCTGTTCTTTGGCTCCGACCTCACGGCAGCAGCCCCCGGGGCTTCCTTCGAATTGAGCGACAGCAGCAGCCACATCTCGATCTTGGGCAGCACCCACAACGCTGAGCTGGGCTACGGGGTGGCTGGGGCAGGCGACATCGATGGAGACGGAAAGGACGAGGTCGTCGTGGGGGCTCACATGGACGACCTCCCCAATGGGCTGCGAGCCGGCAAGGCCTACCTCTTTTGGGGCGCGACATTGGCCGCAACCTCCCTCGGAACAACCCTGGATTCGCTGGCCGCCGACATCCAGTTCCTCGGTGAAGATGCGGGCGACGAGGCCGGTCATGCGGTCAACTCGGCCGGGGATGTCGATGGAGATGGCTACGCCGACTTGATCATCGGGGCCGACAACAACGCCGACGGAGGCACCGATGCGGGCAAGGCCTACCTCTACCTCGCCTCAACGCTGGCAACCCAGCCCAGCGGTGCCGAACTCTCGCTCAGCAACGCCGACTATGCCTTCATCGGCGAGGGGAGCGAGGCCTTTGCGGGGAGCCACTTGGCGCCCGCCGGAGACGTCAACGCGGACGGCCTCGACGACCTACTCATCGGGGCCCCCCTCCACCGAGCTCCTCTGGACAACCAGGGACGAGTCTACTTGCTGTTGAGTCCGTTCTAGTCGCCCTCGACCTCGGCATCGGCGCCGTCGCCCTCGTAGCGCACCATGGCCTGGCTGTGGTTGTCGCCGTCGACAGAGAGCCCGCCCAATGGCTGCCAGCCACGTCCGAGCAGGTGGTGGACTCCTTCGGAGACGTTTCCAGCTCCCTGGAGTGCGGCCCGGTTGCTGGCCCCACCGCCAGCGGTAAAGACGTACCAGGTCTTGTAGTCGCGGGAGGTCACAAAACAGTAGGACGCAACCTTGGCCATGGACCCATCCTTCAGAGGCGAGCGTAGTCGAATCGCGGGCAGAGTTTAGCGCACGGCCTCGGGCGGCAGCTCCCACAGCCACAGGAGGGGACGTCCGTCTTGGGTCGATCGTGTCCAGACCGGCAGGAGGTCCCCCCTTCCGTAGGCCTTGAGGCAGGAGGCGATCGCCTGGTTCCAGTGCCAGCCGGCATAGTCGATCAGAAAGCGGCGCCGGTGCCGCGTCCGCTCCAAGACGGCCGCACACTCCGCCGGATCCTCGGCAATGTAGTCGACGGCGACGGCGCCCTCCACGAAGGTCACCAGCGGCCAGTAGCTCCAGGCATCTCCCGCAAGCAGGAGGCCCTCCTCGCCTGGCTCCAAGCGCTCTTGAATCCAGCGTCCCCCCTCGGCCTTCGCATCGGGGGTCGCGACCCGCATGCTGGGGTGGGCGTCGCCGCCAGTCGCCTGGAGCGGCCCAAAGAAGCCGGCCCCGAGGACCGTCGCGTGGGCCTCCACCAGGCCAAGGACCGCCACCAGGCCCAGAACTGGAAGGCCGGTCTGTCGAAGGCTCCATGACGCCCGGCCGAGGCTTCGCCCGCCCTGCGGAGGCGAGAGAAGAGCCCAGGCAATCAGCGGGAGACTCAGGCTCCACAGCGCGAGGAGGTAGCGTTCCCGGGAGACCATCCCCAGATCGAAGGCTGCGGCTTTGTGGACGGTAAGAAGCCAGAGGCAGAGAAGCGCGGCCGCGAGCGAGCGGGCACCGGGAGCCCCCGCCGAACGGAGGAGGCGGACGCAGGCCCCGACAGCCGAGACCCCAAGCAAGGCCGCGGCCAGGCCCGCGCCGAGGGGATGCTGCTGGCTGGGCCCCGCGGCCCAGTGGAGGATCCGACCGCCGGCCGCACCGTCCAAGATCACGGGAAGGGAGTGCAAGAGCCGGGGGAAAAAGGCCCGAACCGGAGCTGCATCGATATGGGTACCGGAGTAATCCAGACCCCCACCGAGGCCCAGTTGGTCCAAGACGACGGCTGCTGCGGTCCAGCCGAAGACCCCAAAGCCGAGACCCCCCACGAACAGCACCCGGGGACGCAGCAGCAAGGCTCGACCCCCTGGGTGCGCCAGGGCGCCCACCCCCACGGCCGGTCCCAAGAGCAGAGCCTGGGGATGGAAGGAAACCGCTGCCCCCAAAGCCAGGCCCAGGACAAGGGCGCGGTCGGCATCCGGAATCTCGATGAGGCGCTGGAGCAGCCACCAGCACAAGAGGGTCCAAAAGGGCACGGTCGAGACCGAGCACGCGATGCGACTGAACACAACGGCGAAGGGGGCAACAGCAACGAGTGCGGCCGCTCCGAGCCCGACCCAGGCACCGCCCAGCCGCCGGCCGATGGCGTAGGCCAGCGGGATGCAGAGCAGCCCGAGGAGTGCGACGCCCAACCGTGCGCTCCAGACCCCGACCCCGAAGGCGGCGAGGAAGGGTGCGTTCAGGAGCTGAAAACCGGGGCCCAGGTACGGACGGACGGGATGAACCCCCGACCAGTGGCCCTGGGCCAAGAGGCTGGCGTAGTAGGTCTCCCAGCCTTCGTCGCCGTTGAAGCCGGGAAGGATGTCCAAGTCGGTGCCGCGGAGGGCGGTGCCAACCAGGAAGATGGCGAGCAAGGCTCCCCGCTCGATCGAGCTTTTGCCTTCAGCAGCTGCGACCATAGCTGGCATTCTGCCTGAGTCGGGTGGGGCGGCCGCTTCATCTTTGGGACGGACATCGGCCCCGGCGACCGGCACGAGATTGTGGACGAGCTGCTCGCCCACTACCGCTCGATCCTAAGCGAGCTTGAGCCGGAGACTGCAGAGGCGATCGCGCGCGGGACAATGCGCGAGCTACTCGGGCTGTCGGACGGGGGCTGAGGGAGCCCGCTCCCTCAGCGGCCCTCCTCGGGGAGCCGAGTCAAGGGAACAAAGCGCACTGGCATGACCGCAGTCTTCTTGACCCCGCCGTCGCTCTGCTTCTCCAGCACCACTAGGTCCTGGCCAAGCCAGCCCTGCGGTCCGACTGGGAGCACGAGGCGACCGCCCACCTTGAGTTGTTCCACCAGGGGCTTGGGCACGTGCTCCGGGGCCGCAGTCACGATGATGGCGTCAAACGGCGCGTGTTCGGGC
>CAZQTQ010000388.1:0-4747 GCA_964596025.1 uncultured Rickettsiales bacterium | reverse complement strand
CCAGGAGATCAACCTCGCCCGCGACCCGGAGGGGCCCCTGAACGGCTGGGAACTGACGGCACGGGTGCGGAACAACGGCGAGGAAAAGCTGCGTGTCGTCGAAGTCGCCATCGACCTCCTGGGAGCGAACGGCACCACCCTCAAGACCGACAGCTACTGGGCAGTCGCACCCGACCTCGGAGGCTTCCCAACGCCGGAGTGGATGAAACCCTCGCTGGCGCCCCAGAGCTCCCGCGACATGATCTGGACCACAGGAGACATCCCCGAGGGCTGGGCCAACCAGGTCGCAGTTCGAGTCAAACGGGTCGAATTCAAGTCGCGCTAGGCGAGTGGAGAGACCCCGTCCGGCCCGGTCACGGCAACCCGCCGCTCGCTCACCGTTCCTCCGTCCCCGCCACAGCCCCCGGAGCATCCGACCCAGCCAGGCTTCCAGAACCCCCGGAAGGGGGCAGAGGGCTCCGCTCTGTGGGAAGGACACCGAGTATTTGGGGCCCCTTTCTGCCGGTACCCGGCACAAAGAGCCAGACCTCGATCCCTCCGGGTCCTGCCGCCGCCCAGGCCAAGCGGCCTCTCTTGTCCACAGCGGCCTGCCCGGCGCCAGTCCCCTTGCCCGGTCCGGCAGCTCCCCTTCGATCGTCGATGGCGGGGGGCCGAGTCCGCTCCAGGACGCGACCGCTTTCGTCTACAGCAACCAAGTGGCGCTCAGGACGCCGGGACCCCGAAGGCTCACCTTCAACCTCAGCCAGGAGCCAGATGGGCCCCTCGGTTCCGCGCCCAACCACCTCAACCCGCCTCGCCTTGGGAATTTGGCTCACAGCGACACGGTGCACTTCGCCCGTCGCCTCGGTCCGGACGAGCAGAGGGAGGGCGCCGACTACGGCACGAAGCGCTGAACCGTCCGGGAGGGGCAGGCCGCGCAGCGCTTCGGGAACCGAAGAGCCGAGGGGTCGGCCTACCGCGTCCTGCAGCTGGAAGCCGCCACCACCAGTAGCGACCAGGGCCGCCGCCCGCTTGGAGGGATCCGCCACGGGAAAGTCCAGCGCCAAGAAGCCCTTTGCCGAGGCCCTAAGGAGCCGCCGACCCGACGCATCCAACACCGTAACCTCCCCCATAGCCGGTCCCCCTACCAGCGATTTGACCTGACGCTCGGGGGGAAGGGCCAACTCCAGCCGCGGCGCCGGCCCCGCAGCAATCCGGACGAGGCGCCGGCGGTAGGGCCCGGCCAGCCACAGAGCATCACCCTGCGGTTCAAAAGCGAGGGCGGTAGGGAAGCCGTGCAGTTCCACCTGGCTGAGGCGGTGCCAGCCGGGCTCCGCCGGCCACCCATTGGTGGAACGCTCCGGAGGCCCTGGAGAGCGGTCCGCTGTAGCGTCGGGGACAGGGGGAACCGATGCGGGCTCTCCGCGGCACGACAACCCCAGGACTGCAAACCCAACCAAGGCCCAGGGCCAAGACGAGGCCTTCAACCGGAGGTCGCCTGCCGATCCAAGTACTCGGCCATACGCTCCTTGACCTCTTCAAAGCGCTCGAGGTCGTCTCCGCCCAAGCGCCTGTGACGGGTCTCGTGGACATCGAGTGGATCAATCACGCGGCCCTTGGAGTCGCTCAGTTCGTAGTGGAGGTGCGGAGCCGAGGAGCGGCCAGTGTTGCCCGACTTCGCAATGACTGCTCCCGCCTTGACCTGAGCCTGCGCTTGGATGCCCTCCCCCAGCGCGTTCAGGTGAAGGAAACGGGCGATTCGGCCCCCTTTGGTCTGGATCTCCACGCTGTTGCCGTTGTTGCGCCAATTCCAATTCGTCCGGACAACTACGCCGTCCCACGGGGTGTAGACCGGAGTGCCGACGGGCGCTTTGAAGTCCATTCCCGCGTGCCCCCTACCATCACCGATCAGAGAGGTGATCTGGTCGTAGTCCTTCAACGGCGCCGAGACAAGGCGCGCTGGAACCTCGCGACCGGTCTCGTCGAGGTAGGACGGAAAGGCCCAGCCCTTGGGTCGGAACCGATAGGCCTCAAAACTCTTTCTAAACTTCTTGCTCGCATAGCGAACCGCCAGGATCTCGACCTCCTTCTTCTCCTCCCCCACCAATCGGTAGAGCACGTCAACGGTGTCTTTGGGACGCGGATCGCGGTTCAGATCCAGATTCCACACCAAGAGCCGGCTGGCCGTCAGCGCTACTCGGGCACCGGCGGGATTACCGAGCGCCTTGGCAAAGGCGCTCGAGACTGGGCCCTCGATGACGACGCGCACGAACTGGGCGTCCTCGGGGATCCCTTCCGGGAGCCCGGTTCCCGCCGCCCCCTGGCCGCCAACTCCGACGGCCGCGGCTTCTTCTACGGAAGCCCCTGAAGCCTCGACTACGGCCGGCTCGGCACCCGTAGGGGATGGCACCGCCAACTCCGAAGCCTCATCGCCGACTTCGGTTTCCTCCTCGCGGCCGAGCGCAGACTCCGCGGCCGCGATGACGCCGCGCTCCAGCGCACCGCCAGAAGGCTCCTCCGGGAGCGGTGTCCAGTTGGTGAAGAAGTAGAAATTTGCCCCGAGCGACACGATGAGGACCCAGTGAAAGGGTCCCCACGGCCGCCGCGATTGGCCAATGTGAATGGGGGAATGTCGAGACATCTCTTGCGGGCTGCCCTCCTTGGACTCCGGCCACCTTGGGAATACACCGAGGAGCGGCTGGGCGAAAGGGGTCTCAGGGCATCTCGTCTAGGATCCAGGCCGCCACGCGCTCCCAGAGGGGTCGAGATCGTGGATCTGTAACCAAGCTCATGTGGTCGGGGTCAAAGTCGAGGCCCCATCGACCGCGACCGACGACCTCGATCGTCGCCCTCCCAGCGCCAAAGCACTCCGCCCAAGCACGAGCCCCCGAGGGGTGAGCGAGGAGAGTATCGGCCGCTCCCAAGACAGAGAGGATCCGTCCGGACACCTGGGCCATGCCGGCAAGGTAGTCGTGTTGCCCGTCCTGTGAGCCCCAGGAATCACTCCGCCAGAACGAAGCAATGTCGTCGGCGTAGGGACGAGCCTCGTCGACCGGTCCCATCCGAAGCAGTCGACTGGGGAAGCGCCCGAAGAACCAAGAGAGGAGGAGGAAGCTCCAAGTCGCGAGCGTCTTGCGCAGGCGGAGGCCGAGGCGTGCCTCGAGGCTGGGCAGCCATGCATTGGCCGAAAGGAGTACATGGGCCTCGGGGGGCCGGGGGTACGCGCCCGTGCCCGCAGCCGCAGCCGAGACGTGCCCGCAGAGCGAGTGACCGACCAGCGTCAAGGGAAGTCCTGGGCAGGCCTCTCGGACTGCCTCGACCACCGCGGGAAGATCGCGGCGCACGAGGTCGTCATAGCCCCAACGCCCGCCATCCTCAGCCCGCGGCCCCGAATCACCACGACCGCGCACATCGGGGAGAAAGACCTCAATGCCCGCCGCCGCGAGTGTGGACGCAAGACCACTTCCCTTGGGCCGGTCCATCGATCGGCGGTCGACCATCATGGCGTGCCCCAAGACGGCCACCGCACGGGGAGGTCCGTGGGCCGAGATGCGGAGGACGTCCAGCTCCCAGCCGTCCGAAGTGGTGACCCGCAGGTGGCGACGACCGCCGGTCTCAGCGTGAGTCATAGCCGTGCTTTGGGCTCGATATTGGCGGCAAGCCGCTCTCTCGAAATTCCGCATGCCAGCGGGACTTGGCCAAGCCCCGGCAAGCTCGGCCGCCCCACCGCCGGCGGCGCTGGGGCGCTGGAGGCTCGGTCCCATCCCGGAAGAAGGCAACGAGCCACCCCAAGACCTCCTGGGAACACGTCACGTGGAAGTGGTCGTGCTGGTCCCAGCCGCGCCAAATCGCGAACGGGGCGCCGTCCATGTGCACCGCTTCGGCCATCACTGCGTTGTCGTGTCCTGAGCCCTTGCCGTCGCCGTCAGCCTCGAACAAGGGCGCGAGGAAAAAGACAGCGGGAGAAGCAACCCCAATGGCCAGATAAGGGACAGAGATGTGCGTGGGCTTCGCGGCGCCGAGCAGCTGAACAAGAGGGGACTCCGGCATGATGTCGCAACCCAAGGGCCGCCAGTCCAGGTCCCGAAACACGCGACAGGCAGCCTCTGCCATGCCGGTGCGGGCCCCCCGGTTGGGGGTGCTGATCATCACCAACGAGAGAACTTGAGACGCAAAGGCGGGGTCTCCATCGGGAACACCGTCTCCAGCCCAGCTGCCGTCCTCTTGCGGACCGTCCACATCCACCCCGGGCTGTTCGATGAGGAGCCGGGCAACCAGGCCCCCCATGGAGTGGCCCACGAGGTGGAAGGGCTGCCCCTCGGGATGTCCACGGGCACCAAGAGCGGCCCGGATCTTGGGAAGAACCTCCCAGACCGCAGTCTGGGGCGTCCGCCACCCTGAGGGTGGCCGCCACTCGACAGGGATGGGATCGTAGCCTTCCGCCCGAAAGAAACGGACCGCACCCCGCCAAATCGACGCGTTGCTGCCAAACCCATGAAGCAGGACGATCGGCGTAGGGCTCTGTGCCTCGTCTCCCTCCACCAGCCGAACCTGCTGCGCTGGCTCCGCCGGCCCTCCCCCATCATTCAGCACATCTGCGTGCAGCTCTCCCTCCCCAAGCGCCAGGAGAACGAGTATTAGAGGCCCAATAACCGCACGCTTTACAGGCAATCCCCCCACAACTAACCTCCGCCGGCTGTGGAGAACACTGCCCCCAACCGCTGGCCTCGTCTGCTGCTCTGGGGACTCGTTCTCATCGCCCTCATCC
>CAZQTQ010000387.1:0-4752 GCA_964596025.1 uncultured Rickettsiales bacterium | reverse complement strand
ATCTCCGGCACCTCGTCGGTCCGGCCGTCGTCGTACTCGGGCCAGGCGGTGACGTGAAGTGAGACCGCATCCTCGTAGGGGGCGAAGATGCGCTGGAAGAGTTCTTCGGTGACGAAGGGAAGGATGGGCGCATACAGCGAGAGCAGGGTGCGCAGGGCCTCCCACAGGGTGGCGCGGGCCGAGTCCCGCGCGCTGTCGGGGTAGCGCTCGGGGTTCCAGAACCGGTCCTTGACCATCTCTAAGTAGTCGTCGCAGAAGGTGGCCCAGAAGAAACGATCGGTGGCTTCTCGGGCGACGGCGTAGTTGTAGCCCTCCAGCCCCGCGGCAACCGTTGGAAGCACGTTGTTCAGCTCGGTCAGCAACCAGCGGTCTTCGGGCGTGCGCTCGCCAAAGGCTGGCCGTGGGGCCGCCGGATCGAAACCATCGAGCTGCATCACCGCAAAGCGGGACGCATTCCACAGCTTGACCACCAGCTTGCGGCCGGCCCGCACGTCCTTCTCGTTGTAGCGGGTGTCGTGACCCAAGTGGCTGCCTGCCGCCCAGTAGCGCAGTGCATCCGCGCCGTACTTCCGGAGGACGCCGTAGGGCTCGTAGCGGTTGTAGCCGTCCTTGTCGGTGTGGCGCTCTAGGTCCCGCTTGCTGATCTTCTTGCCCTGCTCGTTCAGTCCCCAGCCCGAGATCATCACGTCGCGCCACGGCAGGCTGTCGAGATGGAGGTGGGACTTGACCACGGTGTAGAAGAGCCAGGTCCGGATGATCTCGAAGGCTTGCACACGCACCGTCATGGGGTGCAGGCCCATCTCCCCGTCGCGTCCTCCACTCTCGGACCAGTTGCTGTTGATCAGTGGGGTGAGCGAGGAGGTCATCCAGGTGTCCATGACGTCAGGCTCGCCGACAAAGGCGGTACCGCCGCAGGCACTGCACGACTCCGCCGGACAGGGATCCTCCAGCGGATCGATGGGCAGCGTGGCCTCGTCGGCAAGCACCACCTCGCCACAACCGGCGCAGAACCACAGCGGGAAGGGCACGCCGTAGAAGCGCTGCCGGCTGATGTTCCAGTCGTACTTCAGCCCTTCGATCCAGTGGTCGAGCCGCACCTTCATGTGGGCGGGGTGCCACCGCAGCTGAGCGCTGCGCTCTAGGAGTTCGTCCTTCATGTCGAGGACACGAATGAACCATTGCGGCGCCATGTGAAACTCGACCGGAACTTCGCTGCGGTCCGAAATGCTGACGTTTTGCTCCACCACCTGCGCACCGCGGTAGAGATCGGCCTCCTTGATGTCCTTGACGATCTGCTTGCGGACTGCCGAGGCCGGTTTGCCGATGTATGCCTCGCCCGCCAGCTCGTTCATCGTGCCGTCCTTGTGGATGACGAGCCGGGTCTCGAGCTTGTCCCGCTTCCACTTCTTGACGTCCTCGCCGTCGCCGAAAGTGCAGACCATCATCAAGCCGGTACCGAAGTCGGTCAGCACCTCGTCATCGGTGAGGATGGGCACGGTGCGGTCGGAGAGCGGAACCCTGGCGCGTCGGCCCACGAGGTGGGTGTAGCGCTCGTCCTTGGGGTTGCAGTACAGGGCCACGCAGGCCGGGATGAGCTCAGGGCGGGTGGTGGAGATGACCAAGTCGGCGCCGGCCTCGTCCTGGAAGGCGACATCGTGGAGCTGGCCGCGACGCTGGAGGGTGTCCAGGTCGGCCTGGGCCAAGGCGGTCTCAAAGTGGGTGTCCCAGAGCACCGGCTCATCAGAGCGGTAGATTCGGCCCTGAGCGAAGAGGTCCAAGAACGACTTTTGAGCCGTCGTGCGGCAGTGGTCGTCGATGGTCGAATAGCGCTGCTTCCAGTCGACGCTCAGCCCCAGCGCACGCCACAGGTCTTCGTAGACGGCAGCTCCCTTGGCCGTCTCTTCCAGGCAGAGCGCCCGGAAGTCGGCCCGAGTCGTCTTCCGCTTGTTGATCTTGTAGGTCTTCTCGACAAAGCGCTCCGTCGGCAAGCCGTTGTCGTCAAAGCCCATGGGGTAGTAGATCTTCCGCCCCTTCATCCGCTGGTAGCGAACAATGATCTCCGCCTGGGCGTAGCTCATGGCGTGTCCCACGTGGAGGTGGGAGGAGGAGACGTAGGGTGGGGGCGTGTCGACGGAGAAGATCTCCCCCTCTGCACCGGGGTCGTAGCGGTAGATCCCGCTCTCGTCCCACAGGTTGCGGCACCGCTCCTCGACGGCACCTGCATCGAAGTCCTTCTCTAGCTCTAGACCTTGGATTGCGCTCATGGGCGGGGGGTATAGCGGATGGGCCGAAGAAGGCAAGAGGGCCGAACGGCTCAGAACGGCTCGGGCACCCCTTCAGCCGATACAAATCTCCGCAAGCCGGGAAGGGTACCGAGGGCTTGAAGCAGCCTCTCTCCGGCGACTCTGCTGCGCCGCCGTTTTCGCCGGCGCAGGCGGCCAGGATCGAAGTCCAGTCCGTGCCGCGCGAAGACAGCACTCAGCTCCTCACCGTCCCGAATCAGCCGGTCCCGACACTGCCCAAAGGCGTGCGTTGCCAGGATCTGCCGCGCGCCGTAGCGCATGGGGTGGTAGCGGAACATGCGAAAGTCGTGCGCTTCCGGCTCGAAGAAGACGATGTCGACCTCGGGATACTGGTCGCGCGTCGCCTGCAGGCCGTAGAGCACTTGGCTGCGGATCAGCATCCGGAAGACCTGGTCGACGACGGTTGGCAGGCCCCGATCGCTGAGGTAACGCCGCCCGGGTGAGAACCGCCCTCGGTCCCTGGGATCGTTGACGACCGGCACGAGCGGGTTGATGGCAATGATCAACGAGGCGCCATGGCGCACGGCAATGTCGACGGGAAGGTTCTGGGCGATGCCACCATCGATAAACTCCTGCTCTCCGATGCGCACCGGCCGAAAGAGGATCGGCAGCGCGGCCGAAGCGCGAACCGCCCGCGGCACAGAGATGCTGCGCGCTCCCTGTTCGCCGAACACCGCCCGAGTACCGTTGTCGACGTTTACGGCGGTGACGTAGAGCTCCTTGTCCAGACCGTCGAAGGTCGGCTCGCACCCCAACCGGCGAAAGACGGCGCTGAGGTTTTGCTCTAGGGGCGCGTTGGTAAACAACCCCGGAGGCATGTTGCCCAATGAGTCCAAGAAGGCGTCGGCAGGCCTGCGGCTCTCGCCCGGCAAGAGGCTGCGGGCCATCCCGCCCGCCATGTACAGGGGGAAGCGCATGGCTGCAAGCGCCCAGACACCCGGCTCGACGCCATAAATGGAGCTGCGCTTGAGTGCCGGCAGCTTGCGGCGGTTGCGGCCGCCGCGAACCAGCACCTCCTCCATGTCGCTGGGCGTCACCCCGGCGGCAAGCAAGGAGGCCACGAGCGCCCCGGCCGAGGCCCCCGCGTAGAGGTCGAAGGTCTGTAGGACGTCGCCGCCCAGGGCCAAGTCGAGTGCCCGGAGCGAGCCCACCTCGAAGACCCCCCCCGTGATCCCGCCACCCCCGCAGACCACAGCGATTTTCGAGTCCCGCCGTTCTGCCCCAGTTCGACCCTTCCCCCCAGCCTTTCTCGCCCGTCGGGCCATCAGAGCCCACCCTCCAGGGGCGGCTGCTCGGTCTCAATGAGCCGCCTCATCGGAGCCATGAAGCGCTGGCGTGCGGCTTCGTCCACCCCCAGCCGGGCCTCCCCGGGGTCGCCCCCCTCCAGCGGCACGAGGACGCCCATCTTCCGGAAGTGGCGTACAGCGTTTCCGAGGCTGACCTTGTTGGTGGCCTCGGGCCGGGTGACCTCCCCACAGAGGTACTTCCGTCGCCCAACCAGAAGGATGGCCTCGACAAGTTCCTTTTCGTTCAGCGGTCCGCGATGCAGCACCCCGATGCCTTCCAGGACCACCATGTAGGACTCGGTGAAGTTCCGAATCGTCGAGAAGAACAGCCCCGCACGGATCGGATCCTTGACGCGGATCAGAACCTCGGTCTCCTCTTGGCCCTCCACTGAATCCAAGGGAGGAACTTCGGAACCGTCGGGCGAGTACACGTCCAGCAGGTCCTGCTCGCGCATGCCTTGGGCAGCCTCTCCCAAGAGATGAGTACTCGGCATGTCCGGATGGAAGGTGAACTCCTCCTGGAAGAGGTCCAAGAGGAAGTCAAAGCGCTTCTGCAGGCGGTCCAGCCGGTGGGCTTGGGCGCCCTCGCCGTCCAGCGCGAGCGCGGTACACAGCAGAGCTGCGGGCACGAACTGGTAGAGGATGCTGTTCTTGTAGTAGTCCAGGGAGAGGCGCTCAGCCGTCTCCTCGGCCAGAGCGATGATGTCCTGCTGATCGTTCCCGACCTCGGGGAGAATCTCCACCAACTTGGATTCGGCGAACATCCCCAAGGCCTCATCCAAGGCGTGTTCGGGAAAGTGCCAGGCGTCCGAGAAGTTGGCCTCTTTGGCCTCGAGCCAGCGGGAGAAGACCCGGGCACGCCTGTGAAAGAGCTGCCGGGAGATGCCCCGCTTGTCGTGGGTCAACAGCACTAAGGCCGCGACGGTGGAGGGAGTGACCAGCGTAGTGTCCTGGATCTCGGCAACGATGTGGGACCCGAGCCGCTTGAGGAACTGTTTGCGCTCGCCTGCGTCGAGCTCGAAGTAGGGTTTGGGTAAGAGGGCAAGAGCGTCCTTGAGCGAGATAGGCTCATTGGTGGTGCAGTAGACCCGACCAAAACGCCGGCGCAGCACCCGGGCACCCCGGACCAACTCGGCGGTGTTCTCCTTCTTCTTCTTCCCCTG
>CAZQTQ010000386.1:0-4780 GCA_964596025.1 uncultured Rickettsiales bacterium | reverse complement strand
TCGACGTGGCGCGGGATCGAGAGGGGCGCATCAAGGCGCGAATCTTCGGGGGTGCCGACTCGGCACACGCCCGCGCGATGGCCCGAAGGGTGGCAAGCGAGCGGTCCGTGGAGGAGGCGGTGCCGCCGATCGACTCGGACGACAACGACACAGGCCCGTCCCAGGCGCAGTGGTTCGCGACGACGGCAGATCCCGAGCTGCGCACGGCAATGCTGACCGCGCTGCGGATCCCGGACGCGGAGGAGGAGTGGTCCAAGGACGAGGAGGTCGCCGATTACGAGAAGACCCACGGCAAGAAGCCGCTGATCACCGGTACAGGGGAAGTCCGAATCCTCAGTGTCCAGACCCTGGACGCCCTGGGCCAGGAGCGAGACTGCTTCAGTACCGGCGAGGCGCTGAGTGTGGCGGTGAGCTTCAAGACCTTGGTGCCGATCGAGCACCCCGTCCTCGGGGTGGCCCTGTTCAGAAACGACGAACTCTACGTCTTTGGCCCCAACACCCGCTTCGACGCCGTCAAGCGGATGGAAGGCACCTACGACGGCATCTACACCTACTTCATCCACTACCCCCGACTGCCGCTCCTGACCGGGACCTACCGCATTAGCGCTGCTCTGTACGACAAGCACCACCTCAAGCCCCACGTCTGGCACAACCAGCTCTACGAGATCCGGGTGACCTCACCCGAAGGCCACCACGGGATTGTCGACATCCCCCACCACTGGGGCCTACTACGCCACATCTCAGGCGAACAGGAGGACCTGCCCTAGGCGGCGCGCCCATGACCACAAGCAAGGTCTTCCTCATCGGTACGGGTCCCCTGCCCATGCACAGCCCCCGGCGCATGGGGTTCCCCGCACTGCGGACACGCCAGTTCCTGCTGCCCCTGCTGCGAGCAGGCTACGAGGTCACGCTCGCGTGCCTCATCTCGCGCGACGACGAGGCCGAGGCCACAACCCCCGGCGAGATGCAGGACATCGCCGCCACATGGGCCGGCGAGGCGCTCTCTTTCCGCTACGTCGTGGTTCGCCCCGACGAACCTGGCCGCTTCTTGGCGCTCCGCGATTTGCGGAGAGACTTCAAGCCCGATGTCACCGTCACGGCTGGTCCCTTCCTGCCCATGGCCGCAGGCGCACGGGCTGCCGGCGAGGAGCCTCTCTGGATCGACGTCCCCGGCGATCCCATGGCGGAAGCGCAAACCCGAGCCTTCCGGGCGGACTCCGCTGACCCCATCCACCGCTACCGCGAGATGCTGGGTTGGGCCCTGGCCCGCGGGGACCGGTTCTCCGTCATCTCAGGGGCCCAACGAGGCACCCTCATTGGCGCCTTGGGGCTGGCGGGGCGGCTGACCCAAGACACGGTGGGGCATGAGTTCGTCCAGGTCCTTCCGGGCTCGGTCGAAGGGCTGTACCGCGATGGCAAGGAAGCAAAGAGCGGCCACGCGGACCTGCTCGAAGCCCTCCCACGCGAGGCCTATGTCGTCCTGTTCTGCGGCGGCTACAACACCTGGTTGGATGGGGACACCCTCCTCGACGGGCTCTTGCGGGCGATGGATAGGGACCCCAGCCTTCACTTCGTGTCCACCGGAGGAGCGCTTCGGGGCCATGACGAGGCCAGCTACAGGGACTTCGTCGAGCGGGCGTCGAGCAGCCCCCACGCGAACCGCTTCCACTTCCTGGGCTGGATCGCGAGCCCCTTGTTGCCGTCGATCTTCGAGCGGGCCCAGCTCAGTATTTTCCTCGACCTTCCCTGCTACGAAGCGGAGTTCGGAGCGCGGACCCGCATCCTTGAGTGCCTGGAGCATGGGGTTCCGGTGGCGGCTACCGACTCCTGCGACCTCACCCACGAGCTCGCTGGCACCGACTTCTTCCATGGCCTCCCGCTGGGACAGGCAGAGGCAGTGGCGGACCTCCTCCTGCGGCTGAGCAAAGCACACCGCTCGGACCGACAGGAAGGGCCGGCCCAGCGCGCGGTCCCTTGGGAGGACTTGCGCCAGCGCTACAGCCTCGACTGCACGACAGGCGAGCTTCTGGCCTGGCTGCGCGAGCCAATGCGCTCGCCCGGCGGCGTTCCGATCGACTTTCTCGAAGACTACTGGCAGGAGCTTGCCCGCCTGCAGGATCGGCTGGAAGAGGTGTGGGACAGCCCGACTTGGCGCTATCTTGGCCGGGCGCACCGCCTGCTCAGCCGGTTCCGAGGCGGCAGCGGCGAAGCCTAGCTGGGGCTAGTCCTCGTGCTCCCCCGGAAAGAGCGAGTCGGGGCCGCTGATGATGGGCATGTTCAACTCGCTAGCCCGCCATTCGCCAGTCCGACCGGCGTCGGCGATCTCCTTGATCGACTGGGCCGTCGCAGCAGCCTGCTCGCCCGTGCGGCGCGTGTTCTCCTCCATGCGGAGCTGGACGTGCACGAGGGAAGCCTGAAGTCGGAACCACTGGGCAAACGGCGTGCTGAGGCCCAGGCCAATGAGGCCACCGGTGAGGCCCGCTAGCAAGGCCTCCCACCACTCCGGGTGGGTGTTGTATCCGAGTTTCCAGTCCCGCCACAGGTAGAAGACAACGGCAAACACGGAACTCAAACCGGCCACTGCAGTGCCGACAAAGGCCTTCGACGAACGGCTGTACAGCTCCCGGGCCTGCTGCCGAACACCTTCGGTTTCGTCTTCGATCGTCTTTTCGGTTTCGAGTTCGAAGGGCATGTTCCACCGCAGCCTGGTATTGAGGCTCTGGGATCAAGTATCCGAGACCGGCGCAGCGCCGTCCACCCCCTCGTCCCCATCTGGGTCGGTCAAAAGACGCTCCTGCTCCTCAGCTACACGCTCCCATTCCTCAGCACGTCGCTGGTAGGCGGGGCGTAGGTCGCCAAAACCCTCGCGCCACAGCCGCCGCTCCATGGCCTCCATCAAGTCGTCGAATCCACGGCGCTTCAGGGCGGAAACGAACACGGTTTCCTCTCTACCGGCCAACAGGTAGGAATCCTCCTCGGGGACCGCGTCGATTTTATTAATGACCCTCAGGACGGGAATCTCACTGAGGCCCAGATCGTCGAGTACTTCGACCACCACCTGCTCGCAGAGCTTCCAGTGGGGGTCGGAGGCATCCAAAACGTGGATGAGGAGATCGGCGTCCCGGAGCTCCTCCAGGGTGGCGCGAAAGGCAGCCAGAAGATCACCGGGCAAGTGTTCGATGAAGCCCACGGTATCGGTGAGGACCAGTTCGCGGGAGTCGGGGAAGGAGAGTCGCCGGCTGGTGGTGTCCAGGGTCGCAAAGAGGCGGTCCTCCGCTCGGACCTTGGACCGGGTCAGGGCGTTGAGCAACGTGGACTTGCCGGCGTTCGTGTAGCCCACGATCGCCGCGACCGGCACGCCCGAACGGCCCCGCTTGCCCCGCCTGAGCTTCCGGCCCCGGCTCAGCTGCTTCAGTTCCTTCTTCAGCTGAGCGATGCGGTCCCGCGCGCGCCGGTTGTGGACCTCGAGCTTGGTCTCGCCCGGTCCCCGTCCCCCGATGCCGCCGGTGAGCCGGGAGAGCGACTTCTGCATGAGGCCTAGGCGCGGCAAGAGGTAGCGCAGCTGCGCCAACTCCACTTGGAGGCGGCCGTCGCGGCTGTGAGCGTGCTGGGCAAAGATGTCGAGGATGAGCTGGGTGCGATCCACGACCCTCAGCTCGCAGCGGTCGGCCAGGGCCTTGCCCTGGGAGGGGCTGAGGTCGCGATCGAAGACGAGGAGATCGACGTCGAGGTACATAGATCGCACGAGCAGCTCTTCGAACTTTCCCTTACCGATGACGGTCTTTGTGTCGACCTTGCTCCTTCTCTGGATGAAGGTATCGATGACGGCGATGCCCGCGGTGTCGGCGAGGCGGGCCAGCTCAGCCATACGGCGGTCGCAGCCAGAGTCGCCGGCAATGTCCACACCCACGAGGATGGCGCGCACCCGCCCATCGGTGCGTTCGGGACCGCCGGCGGCCTGGGCGAACTCGCCCTCCAGCGCAGTGATGAGTTCTGCGAAGTCCTCCCGTAACTGGTGAACCCGCAGCGGGCCCTCGATGCGCCATGGTGGGGCCCCCTCGGCGAGATCCCCTTCGACCTCCTGCGGCGGAAGAAGGGTGGCGTACTCCAGGGTTCCGGGTAGGCCCCCCTCCCCCACCTGGAGGGCACAGACGAGATCGAGCCTCAGGAGGCTCAAGTCGGTGAGGTCGTCCCGACTGAGCGCCTCGCCCTGGATGTGGGTGTGGAGAAGCCGCAGCCCCCGAAACCGCCGGGCGCCGGCACGAGCGCGGCCTAGCTCCGGGATCAAGAGCCGCTCTGTATCGCCGACCAGTACGTGGGTCACCGCCCCGCGGCGATCGACTAAAACGCCGACTTGCCGGGCAATGGCGTGGCTGAGCTCGGAGAGGTTTCGGGCGAGATCGAGGCTGATGATCTCGATTGGCAAGACCCGCCTGCGATAGAGGTGCGACAGGCGCTTGAGTTCCGACTGCTTGAGGCCACCAAGGTTGCCGTGGATGGGCTGCAGGGTCTAGCCCTCCCCGCGGGCTGCGGCCTGGTGCCCAGCTGCGAGCCGCGCGGCGAGGCCCAGCGCCTTCTCCATCGGGCCGGCATCAGCCCGGCCCTGCCATGCGATGTCGCGGGCTGTGCCGTGGTCGACACTGGTTCGGACGATGGGGAGACCACCGGTAACGTGCACTGAACGCCCGAAGCTCCGCGTCTTGATCGGGATGAGGCCTTGGTCGTGGTAGCAAGCAACGACCAAATCGAATTCGCCGCCGACAGCGCGGGCAAACAGACT
>CAZQTQ010000385.1:0-4784 GCA_964596025.1 uncultured Rickettsiales bacterium | reverse complement strand
TGAGCCGCTCGGTGTGCTGGACGGCGTAGGTCAAGGCGACCATGCCGCCAAAGGAGTGGCCTACCAGGTGGAAGCGCTCCAGTCCTAGCTCTTGGCGCAGGGCCTCTAGATCGCCTGCGACGTCGTCCATGGAGTAGGGCTCGAGGGGAAGGTCGGAGTCCCCAAAGCCCCGAAGGTCCCAGGCCACGGTCCGGAAACCCGCATCGAGCAGGGCGTCGATCTGGCCCTGCCACTTGCGGCGGGTGAAGCCCAGCCCGTGGACGAGAATCACCGTCTCGGCGGTCTCGGGCCCCCGGCACTCCCCGCGCAGTCGCAGGCCGCCGGGACGAAGCAAGTTCAACGGATGTTCGTTCATAGCAGGTCTCAGGATTATATTGTATAAGGTGTCACCTTGTACAATAACAACGTCATTCGTGGCAAACTCCCGAGCCATGAGTCGAGAAGCCCCCCCCGAACGGATCCCCGACCACGGTTACTGCTTCGGTTGCGGCGAATCAAACCCGTCGGGGCTGGGCATGATCTACTTTCGTCACGCCGACGGAAGTATCTCGGCGCGGTTTACTCCGCGGGATGCGCAGCAGGGGGCGCCGGGGATTTCGCACGGGGGTGCGGTCTTCACCGTTCTCGACGAGGCCATGGGCAAGGCGGTCTGGGTTGCGGGACACCGCTGCCTCACCAGCGAGGTGAGGATTCAATTCCTGCGGCCGGCCCGGCTCGGCGAGGAGCTGGAACTACGGGCCCGGGTCGACGAAGAGGACACCGCTGGAACCGTCCACGCCTCGGCCGAGGCGCGACGCCCCGACGGCAAGGTCGTGGCCACAACGCAGGGGGGCTTCCGCACGCCTCGGAACCCGATCGAGTCCGTTCAGTCCGACAAGAGGTAGTGGGGGCGAGGGGAGGCGGGGATTTGCCACGCTCCCTCCAAGGTCTCCAGGGCCAACTCGGCTCCAGCAGCGTCCAAGAGTGTGGCCTGGTCCCTGGGCTCCACCAAGACCGTGCGCTCGTCGCCGGTTGTCCATACCGCAAGCGTGCGGCCGGTTCCGCCGCTGAGCTCCAGGGCCCAGGTCTCGGCGTCCAATCCCAGCTCCTCGGAACGATCCCGGACCGTGGTGTGCTGGCCCAGCGCCCGGGACAGCGCCGCAAACTCCAGCGCCGAGACCGGCTGGGCCGAAGGCGGTTGGCTTGGGTCCTCGTCGTAGGAGTAGAGCCCGAAGCGGTCCTCTTGGTAGTCGTTGTCCAGCCCGGTGTCCCGGAAGGTGTACCAGTAGAAGCGCTCGACTCCTTGGGAGAAGGAGAGCAGGGCGGCGCGGGCCAGGTAGGCCCCCTGGGTCTCGGTCGATACTCCGGGAGCGATGGCGTCCAGGGCGGTGTGCCATCCCAGCTCCGTCATCCACAGGCGCAGGTGGCTGCCGCCGATCTCCTCTGCCAGATCCCGCATGCTGCAGATGTCCGAGAGGAGCGAGTCTTGGCTCGCGTCCTCGAGCTCCGGGGCGGAGAACGGGTAGCGGTAGGGGTGGAAGGCCAGAATGTCGACGGTGTCGGCCAGCTCGGGGAGGACGGCTGCGACCTCGCGGATGTAGGCCTCGCCTTCGGTGTTGAGCAGCAGCCGGGGTCCGAAGACACCCCCAAAGGACACCAGCGCTTCCGGGTCGGCGGCCCGGACCCGGGCGGCCGCTTCGACCAGCAACTCGGCGTAGGCTTCCGGGTCCTCGGTGGGGTGCCAGAAGGTCAGGCCGATATTCTGCTCGTTCCAGACTTCGTAGGCTTCGACCCGGCCCGCGTAGCGCTGTGCCACCGCCTCGGCGTAGGTCCCGAAGTCGGCGACGTCGTCGGGTGGCGCGGCTGCGTCGCCCGAGGAGTTCGCCCAGGAGTTTCCGTAGTCGAGGATGGCGAGCAGCGAAGATCCGGCCGATTCGGTGGCATCGACCACCCGGTCGGTGCCGGCGAAGTCCCAGGTCCCGCGCTCGGACTCGAGCCGCGCCCAGGTCAAGTCCGTGCGCACGCTGCCGACCCCCAGCTCCTGCCAGGCCGCTACCTCGAAGGCTCGGTACGAGGCAGCGGGATCGTCCGCTCCCCACTCGACGTGGCTCGAGATGCCAAGTCCTCGCTGCAGGGCTTGCGGGTAGCTCGTTTCCTGTACGCAGCCCTTCGGGACGCCGCCGCCTGGGGCTTGCCACGCACAGCTGGTCCCAGTGCTCGCGGCCAGCAGCAGTACCAGCCCCGTCATCCCGGCTCGGGCCCCTTGCGCCGAGCCCCCCAACGAATTGCCTCTTGGCATTCAAGTCTCCCAGAGCCCAGACCACCGTGTCCGGACGCATCGTAGCAATGCCCCGCGTCCTGTCCGAGGCCCCCGAGCGCTTGGAGCCAAGATGGCGCATCTTGAGCCGGAACATCGGCCCCCTGGACATCTATCGGCCGAGCCGGCGCTGGACCCCCGGGAACCGCCCGGATGTCGTGCTGCTTCAGGGCTTTGGCACCGGTCCCAGGGCAGTGGATGCGATGGCACAGCGACTCAGCGAGACCCACGGCCTGTGCTGCTGTGTGCCCCGGCTGGGCGGGCTCTTCGGTTACCTCCAGACGCGCAGCGTTGGCCGGGCGGGACGGGCGCTTGCCGAGTTTCTGGCCACCTTGTCGCCCGAGGCTCGGCCCTGGCTGATTGGCCACTCCATTGGGGGGATGATTGCCCGCTACGCGGTGCAGCACGCCTCCGCGGGGGATCGGGTCTCTGGGGTCATCACGCTGGGCTGTCCGCACCGTGGGGCACCGATTGCTGTGGCCGGCTTGGCCCTGGGCTTGGGCTTGGTTAGCCGCTCTCCCTGGCAGATTCTTCCCCTGTCTCGTGCCGTACGCCGGCTCAACGCCCTGCCCTGGCCCGCTGACGTTCCCCTTGTGTCCCTGGTCAGCAGCGCCGATGTCCTCTGTCCGCCCCGCTTCGGGAAGGCCCCGTTCGAGGGTCAGCCCACCAACCGCACGGTCCACATTGAAGGCTTGGGCCACACCGAACTCCTCCGTCACCCTGCCGTCATCGACTGCGTCGCCGGAGTCGTCGGCGGGGCGGAGCGCTAGGCCATGTGGCGCCGCCTCCTCTTCCCGGAGATCCGCGAGCGGGTCGACCGGCTCGATCTCGGCTGGAATGGCCTTGGGCTCGACCGCTTTGGGGTCGAGAAGGATCACTTAGCCTTTGTCTTGGGATGCCTGTGGCCGCTGTACCGCGGCTGGTTCCGGGTTCAGACCCGAGGCATGGAGAAGGTCCCGTCCAAAGGTCGGGTCATGCTCATCGGCAACCACAGCGGGGGCCTGCCGTTTGACGGAATGATGCTGATGTCGGCCCTGTTCTTTGACGGGGACCCGCCGCGCTTGGTCCACGGAATGGTGGACAAGATGGCGCAGGCCTGGCCGGTTGCCTCACCGCTGTTCAATCGCGCGGGCCAGTTTCCCGGCCTCCCCGAACACGCCGTCCGGCTGTTGGAAGCCGAGCGTGCGCTCATGGTCTTCCCCGAGGGCACCCGCGGGCTCGGAAAGTTAACAAGCAAGCGCTACCAGCTCGAGCGCTTCGGAACGGGCTTTGCGCGGGTGGCCCTCAAGACGGGGGCTCCGATCGTTCCCGTCGGGTTTGTCGGCGCGGAGGAGGCCTACCCGACGGTGTCGCGCATGGAGCCCCTGGCCAAGATCCTAGGGCTCCCCTATCTGCCGCTTCCTGCCCACGTGGTGCCCGTCCCTTTGCCCGTTCAGCTGGAGATCCGCTTTGGCGATCCGATCCACTTGGACGGCAAGGGCAACGAGTCCGATGAGGTCATCGAAGAGCAGGTGGAGCGGGTGAAGTCGGCAGTAGATGGCCTCCTCCAGGCGGGGCTAGAGGAGCGCGGGACCCAAGCCTAAGAGGGCAGGGCTCTCTCTGACGGCAGCCAGGACTCTTGTTTGTACCACTCCATCGTCTCGCGGAGCCCTTCTTTGATGCGCGGATGACGCACTGTAAAGCCGAGTTCTTTGAGCTTGGAGTTGTCAAAGGCGTGATCGTCTAAGAGGTAGTCGATCCAGGCGACGTCGATGCGGGGGCAGAGGGCGTCACTGATCTCCTTTTCGTTGGAGAACTTGCCCCAGAGGTGGGCCAGTCGCTGGTTCTCGCGCACCGTCAGCCACCCAGCCAGGGGCTTTATCAGGCCCACGACCTTGGTGGTCCACCAGGGGAGGCCGCCCTCACGGATCTCGACGCCGACCAGCTCGCCAAGCAGTTGAATGAGCTCGCCGGCCGGCAGGGGGGTGTCGTCCGTTACGTTGTAGACGCCGCCCACCGCAGCCTCCGCGCTGGTCACGAGCACGGCCGCTCGGGCGACGTCTTCTACGTGGACGTGGTGTCCGACGGGACCGCCGCTGCGGAGGATGAGCTTCTTCAGTCCGAGGTGGTGCCGCAGGGTCAAGAGCGCGACCCAGGTGGCCAGGCCGTAGCGACTGCCCGGCCCGTAGATGAGGGTGGGGCGCAGGACGACCAGCGGGAGGTTCTGCTCGGCGCAGATCCGCGTCATCTCCTGTTCGCCCGACCACTTGCTCTGGTCGTAGGGAGTCTTGGGCTTCTTCTCGCCCTCTTCGTCGATGGCCTGTCCCGCGATACCGTAGACGCCGACCGAGCTGATCAGGACGATGCGCTCAACCCCTTGGTCGGCCGCGGTCTCGGCCATGAGCCGGCAGCCGTCCGAGTTGACAGCAAAGAGCTTCTCCCGGGTGGCTGAGTGGTCGAAGAGGCCTGCGGCGTGGAGGAGGACATTGCAGTTGGTCAGTGCGGTCTC
>CAZQTQ010000384.1:0-4831 GCA_964596025.1 uncultured Rickettsiales bacterium | reverse complement strand
CGACCGACAAGAAAAAGGCCTTTGACCGGGTGGTTCAGACCTACCGGGATCGCATCTACTACCACGCCCTCCGCATCACCAAGGACAGCGAAGAGGCCTTTGATGTGGCTCAGGAGGTCTTTGTACGTGCGTACCACGAGGAGCGCCTGTTTGATGCCGACTTCCGGATCAAGGCCTGGCTCTACCGGGTCTGCACCAACCGGTGCTACAACCTCGTGCGGGACCGGCAGCGGAGGGGCGGCATACTCCAGCGCATGGGCCGTCAGGACGAGGTCCTCCGTGAGCAGCACAAGGCCATTGATGTACTCCTCCGAAAGGAAGAGAGCGAAGGCGTTGCCGAGGCGGTGGGCCGCCTTAGTGCGGACCACCGCACCATATTGTGGCTGCGCTACTTTGACGATCTCAGCTACCGCGAGATCGCCGAAGTCCTCGAGGTGAAGCTGGGGACGGTGATGAGTCGGCTCAGCCGTGCCAAACTTCGCTTGCACGAAGTGCTGACGGAGGGAACTTCGGTATGAACTGCTGGCGGGTCCAAAACCTCTTGGCACCGTTCCTTGATGCGGTCTTGCCTGCACCGGAGCACGAGGCGGTGGCCGGCCACCTTGAGGCCTGCGATAGCTGTGCGGAGCGGGCGGCGGCGGTGGCGGAGCTACCGCTTCTGGAGCCGTTCCGCCTTCTGCCAGAGACTGAAGCGAAGCTGTTCTCCGCCTTTGACGAGGCTCTGGCCGAGCGGATCGCGGTCTCAAGCGACGGGGACCCGGTTCGGGCGGTTGAGGGCCCCGCAGTGAACGAGGGGCCGTGGTACCAGAGGCGCATTCGGGTCTCCGTCGGTGTTGCGGCGGGATATGCCCTCCTCGTCATTGGGCTCGCTGGCGCAGTGGTCACGAACCGCCAGCGCATGGACGTCCTCGAAAACGGGCTCGCACAGCGCGATGCGGTCATCGAAACCCTGCAGCAACGGTCGCTGCTGACCGTGCGGGAGCAGGAAGATCAGGCCCTGTCCCCAGACTGGTCCACGCTCCCCGCAGGCTTGGCGCCTCCGCCCGTCCTGCTCCCCGCCGCCGTCCCCAATTCGAATCCCTACATCCTCCCCGCCTCCTATACCGCGAGTGCCGTCCCCGGGACGACGCGTCGGGGGGCACCGACTTGGAGGGGTGCTCGGAGCATTCGCGTCGTACGCTAGGCTTCAGCCCGCGTTTGAAAGCCGTCTATCCCATGCAGACCTACCGGGCAAGCGCTCTCCTTCTGGCTGCAGTCGCACTGTTCTCCTTCCCCGGCGCGGCCCGCGCCGAGGAATCGCTTCGTGGCGATCTTCCACCTTCCGCTCGCAACCAAGCAGCCCTCCTCGAGCAGGCGAAGCAGATCGGGGACTTGCCTAGCATGGTCGAGCACCTCCACGACCTGCTCCTCGAGCGCCTTGGGGACACGGGCCTCCAATCCGAGGTGCTCTACCTCGCCGCGCTGGACGGAATGCTCGATGCTGTAAATCAGCACATCGATGAGGAGGGAGCTTCGCGGCGCGAGAACCTCCCGCCGGCGGGCATGCTTCTTCCGAGTGAGGAGGCCCAGCGCCTCAAAGCCAATCTTCGCGGCCGCCTTACCGGGATCGGGATGGAGTTCCAGCACCGCCCGGACCAGGGACTCCTGCGAATTACGCGGGTCGTCTCGAAGGCTCCGGCCGACGAGGCGGGCCTCGTTGTCGGCGATCGGATCTTGGGAACCGCCCAAGAGAGCTTCCGCGGACAGAGCCTCGCCCAGATCCTGGCGGACCTGCAGGGGGCGGCGGGGACTCAGTTGGTCCTCGATGTCGTGCGGGAACACGGGTCCGGATACCATCGCCTCGCTGTAGCGGTTGATCGCCGGGAGTTCGCCCTCCCCACGGTACGGTCCTCTCTGGCTGCCAACGGCGTCGGCGTGGTGGGGATCTCCCAATTCCACCGGGACACTCCTGGTGAGGTCGAGGAAGCCATCGAACACCTACGAACTCGCGGCGCCCGGAGGCTGGTACTCGACCTGCGTAACAGTTCCGGAGGAGACCTCGATGCCGTGGCTTTGGTCGCCGATTTGTTCCTTCCTCCTTCCAGTGTTGTGGTCCGCCTCGTTGAGTCAGGCGTGGGGGAGGAGGACCTCTTGGCGCCGGGAGAGGTTCGGGTTCACGAGGAGCTGGCAATTCTTGTCAACCGCTGGACCTATGGGGCTGCAGAGGCTCTCGCCGCCGCCCTGCAAGAGCACAGCCGCGGCTACGTCATCGGGGAACGGACCCTGGGAGAAGGACGGGTCGAGACCCTGATCCCCCTGTCCGAGGGTCTGGTACTCCGTCTCGACTCGGTCCAACTCCTCAGTCCTACTGGACGGTCCTGGCATGGGGAAGGCCTTCGGCCGGATCAGGTCTTCTTGGGGGCCTGGGCGGGCCTGGAGCGTGGGGAGATGTCCGCTAGGGATCCGGTCTTTGACACGGCAGTGCACTACCTGGAGACTGCCGACCGGCAGCGTTGAGGCCCGTGCGGTGTGGCTGCGCAGGGGTCAGACTGGCGGAGGAACTGCCTGGGTTGACCTCGACAAGGGCACAGCGCTAGGGTTTCGGGGCCGAGAAGTCGGCCCTACCGTCCCGAGCGGGTCGATACTGATGAGAGGCAAGCGGTGGTTCTTAGCTTGGAACAAGCACTCGAGGGTCTGAGCGCTTCGGATCGAACCGGCATTCTGGTGGTCAAAGCCCAGGAGCCAGTGTCGTCTCTGTTCTTCCACCGGGGGGATCTGGTCGCCTGCTGTACCGATTGGGACGACGAGGAGCTCGAACGCATCCTCTTGTCCTGGCAGCTCGTCGGCATGGACCAGATGGATACGCTCCGACCGAAGCTCGACGAGGGCTGGGACCTGAGTGACGTACTCTTGGGCCACGACATGGTGGCCTTTGAGGACTTAGTCGAGGCCCGCAGCGCCCTCTTCAACGACAACTTGGCCTGGACCTTGGCTACGCCGGGCACCGCCTGCCGCTTCGAACCTGCGGAGGCGGTCTTTCCCAGCAACATCCAGTTTGGGATCCAGGTTGTTGAACTCCTCAGCCAGTGCCAGGACTGGATGGCTCGTGTTGCTTCGGTCATCGAGGCGCTCGGTGGAGTCGAGGACCTCTTTTCCGTCCAGGGCTCGCGGCCTGACGACTACCCGCAGGAGGCCTGGGCTGAGCTGCTGAAGCCTCGCCCCATGTACGAAATTCTGGACTACGTGGGCGCACCCCGGGCCGAGGCCGCGCTGCTTGTGGCCGAATGGCTTGATGCCTCGTTGCTCGTTCCATCCAATGGAGCCATTCGTCCCGGGGGAGCTGCGGTCACCGCGCGAAGCTACGACGTACTCGACAAGGTCGACCTGACCGGGATCGACATCCTGGGGGTCGGTGGGGAGGACAGCGAGCCGACCGGCCCCGCCATTTCGGTCGTCGAGGTCGCGGCCGGAGATGCCAGCGAGCCCCTGGAGATGGGGGAAGTGGTCGATGAGGACGCGCCGATTGAGGTCGAGGGCGATGGGCCGTCCCTGGTCAGCTTGAGCTTCTGGGGGGACACCGGCGAGTTGTGCACCGAGGATGCTCCGCCGATCCAGTTTGCCGGGGCCGGGGCCGGGGCCGAGGGCGAGGATGACGAGGCCGTGATTACCGCCGACGACCTCGGGCCCCCGCCGGAGGCCTCTCAGGTCCTTGATCCTGCCGAGTACGAGGGTCGTTTCGACCAGGACAAGCTGGACGAGTTGGTGGTGAAGGTCGACACGTTCAACGACCTCTACCGCATCCTCTTTGGCCACTTTGCTACCCAGCTGAGTGCCACCGAGAACCGAAAGCGTTTCAATGAGCTGCTCTGGAGCCCGGACCGGCAGAACACGGTGCTATTTCAGGGTCTGGAAGTGGGTGGGGACGGGGCGATTAGCCCCAGATCCATCGTGGGCAATCTGGCGGCAATGGGCCCCAAGGGAGATCCAACCGACGTCCTTCATCGGGCGCTCTACGATCTCCTCTTCGCGCACTTGTACGATGCCAAGGAGATCCTCCCGAGCGACGTCGAGGCGGCGATGATGGAAGACATCGTCGAGAACAAGGGCGAGCTCGACCTCATCTGAGGGCAGCCCTTTCCCGTCCGGGCTTCCGTGCATCCGCTGCTTCTTGACCTGGACGGTACTCTGCTCGACACCCGTCGGGACTTGAGCGAAGGGGTCAACCGACTGCTCGAGTCCCTTGGCCTCCCGCGTCTGCGGCAGGAGCAGGTTCTCGGGTATGTCGGCCGGGGCGCCAGTTCGCTGATCCGGAGGTCCCTCGATGCTGCGGACCCTCAGGGCCAAGTGCCGCGAGACGACGCCATCTACCGGCGCTTTCTTGACCACTACCGCGCAGTCTGGTTGGACACGACCCGGCCCTACCCCGGCGTGGAGGAGGGGCTAGAGCGCCTCGCTGCGGCCGGCTTGCCGATGGCGGTGGTCAGCAACAAGCCCGAGGGCCCGACCCGAGTCATCGTGGAGGGGCTGGGCTTGAGCCGCTATTTCGGGATCGTCTTGGGTGGAGACAGCCTGCCGACCAAGAAGCCCGACCCGGCCCCACTTCTGCATGCGGCTGAGGTCTTGGGGGTCGAGATCAGCCACTGCATCATGGTGGGCGACTCGGACGTTGACATCGAAGCGGCCCGGCGGGCTGGTTGTGGAGGTCTGTGGTGCTCGTGGGGCGGGATTCACCCCGAGTGTCCCCGGGAGCCTTGCCGGCAGGTCGATTGCTTCGAGACGGTCGTCGAGGCGGCCCTGAGTTCAGCCCCAGCGAACTAGAGGTCAGCCGAGGCTCGGCGTGATTAGCCCGTGG
>CAZQTQ010000383.1:4097-4837 GCA_964596025.1 uncultured Rickettsiales bacterium | reverse complement strand
TGCCTTGGCCGACGCCGTCAAGGTCACCCTCGGTCCCAAGGGCCGCAACGTCATCATCGAGAAGAGCTGGGGTGCCCCCACCATCACCAAGGACGGCGTGACAGTCGCCAAGGAGGTGGAACTCTCCGACAAGTTCGAGAACATGGGAGCCCAGATGCTCAAGGAGGTTGCCTCGAAGACCAATGAGGTCGCGGGCGACGGCACCACCACCGCCACGGTGTTGGGTCAGGCCATCTTCACCTCGGGCTCGAAGCTCGTGGCGGCAGGTCACAACCCCATGGCGCTAAAGAAGGGCATCGACGCAGCCGTCCGCGCCATCGTCGAGGAGCTTCAGACCATCAGCCGTGACGTGGGCGACAACAACGAGATCTCCCAGGTTGGCAGCATCTCGGCCAACAACGACACGACCATCGGCTCCATCATCGCGGAAGCGATGGACAAGGTGGGCAAGGAGGGCGTCATCACGGTGGAAGAGGCCAAGTCGCTCGACACCACCCTGGACGTCGTCGAGGGGATGCAGTTCGACCGCGGCTACCTCAGCCCCTACTTCATTACCGATGCCGAGCGCATGGAGGTGGCCCTCGCCGAGCCCTTCATCCTCTTCCACGAGAAGAAGATCTCCAACATGCGTGACCTCCTCCCTCTCTTGGAGAAGGTGGCTCGTGCCGGACGTCCTCTCCTGCTGATTGCGGAAGACATCGATGGGGAGGCTCTGGCCACCCTGGTGGTGAACAAGATCC
>CAZQTQ010000383.1:0-4087 GCA_964596025.1 uncultured Rickettsiales bacterium | reverse complement strand
CGGCGATCGGCGCAAGGCGATGCTCGAGGACATGGCGATCCTGACGGGTGGCCGCGTGCTGGCCGAAGAGCTTGGGATCAAGCTCGACCAGCTCGAGCTCGAAGACCTGGGCACTTGCGCCCGTGCCACAAGCGATAAGGACAAGACGACGCTCGTCGACGGAGCCGGTGATAGCACCAGCATTGCGGCGCGGGTCAAGCAGATCAGGGCCCAGATTGAGGAGACCAGCTCCGACTACGACCGCGAGAAGCTCCAGGAGCGGCTCGCCAAGCTGGTCGGTGGTGTTGCCGTCATCAAGGTTGGTGCCGCGACTGAGGTCGAGATGAAGGAGAAGAAGGCCCGTGTCGAGGACGCGCTGAACGCGACCCGGGCCGCCGTCGAGGAGGGCATCCTTCCCGGAGGCGGTGTGGCCTACATCCGAGCGTTGTCTGCGCTGAATTCGCTGCAGGCTGAGGGTGACGAGCGATTTGGCTTCGACATCATCAGGGAGGCCCTGACGTCTCCGCTGCGGCACATTGCGGCCAACGCTGGTCTCGAGGGTGCGATTGTCATCGACCGGGTTGCCGGCGGCGTCGGAGCCTTCGGTCTGAACGCGGCCACGGGTGAGTACGAGGATCTGATCAAGGCCGGCGTCATCGACCCGACCAAGGTCGTTCGCTCGGCCTTGCAGAACGCTGCGTCCATCGCTGGCTTGATGCTGACCACTGAGGCCATGGTGGCTGAGATCCCCCAGAAGGCGGTTCCCGCTCCTGGTGGTGGCCACGACCACGGTGGTGGCGGCATGGGCGGCATGGGCGGCATGGGCGGCATGGGCGGCATGGGCGGTATGGGCTTCTAGCCACAACCGCCTCGCTCTACGCGAACGCGAGCCCTCACTCCTTAGGGAGTGGGGGCTTCGTGCTTGGGGGAGTGGCCTCGTCCGTAGGGGTGGGCGCGGCGAGGACGGCCTCGAGGACAGAGACGAGGTCCTCGTCGTCGGCGAGGGTAGCCCACTCGGCTTTGAGCAGAAGCTGACTCAGGTCGTACGACGGGCTCCGGCGACGGACCTCGATGAGGTGACTCTGTACCGCTTCGAGCGTCGTCTCCTCGCCTGGGGGCGGGCCTTGGCCGGGCCCTGGCTTCAGGCGGGCCGCTGCCAGAGCGAGACCCAGCGGTCCGCGTGGGTCCTCGGGGTCTTCGATTGTGGCCCAGTTGAAGTGGTGCTCGGCTTGGTCCTCCAGGCCCCGTTCCACTGCGACACGACCTGCCAGGAGTGCGAGGTCGAGTCGGCTCAGTTCATCTGGCAGGTCTCCTCGGGCGAGGAGGGTGTGTAGGTTGTTGGCGGCATCGGCCCACTGTGCGGTCTGGACCTGCAATTGGGCGAGGACCCAGTAGCCCAACGCGCTGCTTGGGTCGAGGTCCACTCCGCGATGCGCCGCCTGGAGAGCGGCCTGGGGCTTGCCCTCTCCCCAGGCGCGTACGGCCTCGGCCAGCGAGCGGCTGCTCTGGTAGCTGGACCAAACGGGCAGGGCGCGGTCGGCTTGGGCGGACATAGGGACCAAGAGGGAGAGCGCCGCCAGCGCCAGGGAGGCGGACGCTAGGCGAAGCCGGTCCTGGTCTAGTCCCAACGCTGCCGCTCGCGTCGCAGCCCCATCAGGCCCCCGAGGAGGAAGAGGCTGGCGAAGGTCGTAGCCGAAGTTCGGCTCGCGATCCTGCCTCTCGCGGCGCAGTCGCAGCCTGCCCCTACGCCTCGAACTCCGCTGCTCCCGGAGCCAGTGCCCCCGTCCGGAAGGCTCCCCTCCGAGTCGTCATCGTCCCCGCCAGGACCTGGCCCAGGGCCATCCTCAACGATGGCCACCAGCAGCCGCAGGTCATCGACATTCCATCCGCCGAACTCTAGGTATTGATCGCTGTCGAGATGCCACTCCACCGCCACCTGCCCGTCGCGGACGAAGTCGGTGATGTCGTAACTCCGGAACAGCCAGCGGTCGTCCTCGTGGTGCCTCTCGGCGTCGTCGTTGGTGGGAGACCCGTGCTGGGTCCATACCAGCTGGCCGTTGGCCATAATCTCGGCCTGGTCCCATTGGCCGTCCTCGACGGTGAGCCAGCGCTGAAATTGGAGGAAGAGGCGGGCATCGCCCAGATCGCCAACCTGGACCGCAGGCAGCCGCAGGACGTTGTGGACGTCGCTCTGATAGGCGCCGTTCCAGTTGTCCGCGGGGCTTAGGTCGTTGCCCCAGAGCTTGGTTCCCGACGCGCCCGCCGTGGGGTCGCCCGACCGCCCCTGTGGCGTTCCCCAGTGCCAGTCGTCGGCGCCCTTGTTGGGGTCTCCATCGAGCAGTTCGTGGGTAAGCCCGCCATCGTCGGTCTCAAAGTCGTTGAAGTAGAGGGTCTCGCCGTCCCCAATCCAAGCCCCAAACCAGGGGTCGGTGATCTCGGTCTTCGGTAGGGTCGAGACCAAGCCCCCGGTCTCATCGAAGAGCTCGATTCGGTAGCGGAGGTAGGAGCCGGCGCTTTGCTTCGGCACGCTCAAGACGACCTCTGCCTCGACCTGCCCGCTGATGCTCTGCTCGACAGACTGGAAGCCCTCGGCCGCGACCAGGTTGTCCACCGTCCATCGCAGGACAATGCTGCCTAGCCGTTCTTCGCTGCACTCTGGGTTGGCCACGCTCGCGGCAACGGAGACCTCCAAGTCTGCACCGGCCTCGAGCAGGGCAACGGGACTGTGGCCTATCCCGAAGCCTCCCCCGCCCTCGACGTTTCCCATCCCGTGTGGGGCGAAGGCGGCGTTAATGAGGCAGGAGTGAGGCGTTCCGTTGGCTAGGTTGCCATCGTCGTCGTCGGCGAGCAGAACCTCGTCGTAGACGTCTGGAGTCTCGACTGAGCGACTCGCGGCGTGCCAGAAGAGGTTGTCAGCAATGGCCACGCCCGTTGCTTCTCCGTATTCCGCGACCAAGGCCACACGGAGGTCCCAGAGGGCGCCGGCGGCGATCAGGCCGGTGATGTGCGGGTCCTCGTCCTCGTCCTCGGGCCAAGATCGGTTTGGCTCGAGCTCCCGTAGGGGCTGGCTGTCCCCTACGAAGAAGTTGGGGGCGAGGTTGGGGTCGCCGGTAATGGTGGCGCTCATGTAGTCCGCAAAACCCTCGGGTAGGGAACCGTCTCCGAACCCGCCGACTCCTGGGATTACGCTAAACCAGTGAAAGCCGTGCCCGTACTCGTGGTAGATGACGTCGTGCAGCCGGCCGGTATTGCTGCATCCGCCTCCCCGCCGCATGAAGTTGAGGGCCGCCTCCTCGTCGAACCAAGCGTTGCAGTTTTCGTCGGACATGTTGACGCGGAGGATGATCGGATTGTCGGCCCACTCAAACTCCGGATTGATGGCCAGGGCGCGCTCTCGGACGACGTGGGCTGCGATGTGCGCATCGAGCTGCGCAAGCTGCCGTCGGGTGCGGGTGTCCCCCGCATCGGGATCCGGGGCTGCCAGCAACGGGCCGCCTTCTGAGCTGATCTCGTCCTCGTATTCCTGCAGTCCCTGGCTGTCCTCACTGCGGATGTCGAACCACTGCGATCCGACGGTCCACTCCGCATCGGCGGGGACGGAGCCGTTGTAGGCGAAGGCTCCGGTCATGTCGGCGATGTGCTGGCCCCCTTGGTTGGTTCCGGCCACGTCGAGCTCGGCGTAGGGCATGGGGCTGGTGGTGGTCTCGGCCAAGGGGTAGCGGTTGTCGTGTACCGCTTCGACGGCGAGGTCGAGGAAGCGGACGCGTTCTTCCCAGAGAAGAGGTTCGGCGCTGTGGGCGTCGACGTCCACCCAGCGCGCGCTGGGGCGGTTGGTAGCGCGTAACTTGATGCGCCAGACGAGGCGGTAGTCCAGGCCCGTGCCCCGGGGGATCGGCAGAATTGCGAGCCCCGGAGGGGCCGTTTCGCGGCTCGTCTGGGGCGTCCAATCGAGCCACTTCAAGGCGATGTCGCGGGCTTGGTCGGCGGAGATCCTGGGGCTCGTCGGAGCGGAGATGCCGGGATGGGACTCGAACTGGCCCATGACGAAGCGCCCTTGCTTGAAGCGCAGGGAAATGCGTGCGCCGAGAACCTCAAAGCCGGCACCGCC
>CAZQTQ010000382.1:0-4839 GCA_964596025.1 uncultured Rickettsiales bacterium | reverse complement strand
GCAAGAGCGACCTCTAGATTGGTGCCTACGCAAACGACGACGGTGCCAACAATGCCGGCAAGACCTACCTGTTCTTTGGGAGTACGGTCGCATCAGGCGGCAGCTTCGATTTGAGCGTGGCCGATGCGTCCTTTGTTGGGGAGGAAGGGGGTGACAGCAGCGGCTGGTCGGTCTCTTCCGCGGGCGATGTCGATGGCGACAGCAAGAGCGACCTGTTGATTGGCGCCTACGACAACGACGACGGGGGAACCCAAGCCGGAAAGACCTACCTCTTCTTCGGCAGCACAGTCGTATCAGGCGGCAGCTTCGACCTGAGTGTGGCCGATGCCTCCTTTGTGGGCGAGAACGCAAACGACGAAAGCGGCGGGTCGGTCTCTCCGGCCGGCGACGTAGACGGCAACGGCAAGGGCGACCTGTTGATTGGGGCCCACGGAAACAGCAGCTACGCCGGCAAGACCTACCTCCTCCTCAGCCCCTACTAGTGCCCGTCCCCTCCAAACCGGTCGACGGTTTGCAGCACGGCACAGCGCGGCATGGGTGCTGGCAGGACCCTACCGGGGCTGAGGCTGAACTCTGCCTGCCAGCCCCAGGCAACGCCCTCTTGGGGGAGGCGAGCCAGGGCATCGACCAGCACTCCGTCTTTCACCGACCACAAGGCCCGGGTAGCCTCCTCATGGCCCACATACGAGAGACCCTCCTCGGCTGAGGCCCTCAGGATTGCGGTCGGTTCGTGCTGCGCGTCCCAGCGGGAGTCGTAGACCAGGAAACCAATGGCCTGCACGGCTACGCTCAAGGCCAGGAGCGGGGGCCCGGCCTGCCGCAACCAGCGGGGGGCTGGGCCCCCCTCCCAGCGCGGATCGAGACCCAGGAGCAAGAGCAGCGGGCACAGCTCCATGAGCCTTCGGGGCCCCCAGCACGAAGCACCCCACCAGTCGGCGTAGCTCGCGTTCAGGCCCAAGACGAGCAGGACACCTAGGGCCCCAGCAACCACCCAGGGCTCCCGCTCGGTCAGCCCGCGCCGCAGCCCCGGAAGGGCCAGGAGCACCAGCGGCGAAAAGACCAAGAGCCCCCGGCTGGGTGAGAACAGCAGACCCAAAAAGCCCAGCCCCACGTTGCCCGAGAAGGCCCCCTGCCCCTGCCCCAGCCGGGCACCGATCTCGCCCGCTACCACGGCAAAGGTCGGAGTCCAGGCGCTCCCGGTGTGTAGCGCGTTGTCCCAAAGCAGGAGCAAGGCAAAGGGCAGCCCCCCGGCCACCAGGGGCAGAACAAGGTTCCGTGGGCCTGCCGCCTCCCGCAGCGCTCCCCGATGCTCCCAGAGGAGCGCCACCAAGAGCGGGCCGCACAAGAGCAGCATCGACACCCGCGCGAGCACCGCCCAGCCCATCGCGGCCCCGATGCCCAAGGCGAGGCCCGGCCGAAGCCCCTCCCCCCGCGCCCGCAGCATCAGCCACAGCATCGCCATCAGCCCCGGAAGCGCCGCCTCGTTGCTCCACAAGCTCTGCCGCGTCTGCGGCCAGAGGGTGGTCCCGAAGAACAAGGCCAGGGTCGCCCAGCGCGCCCAGCGCTCACCGACCCGCAGGGCACACGCCCGGAAGAAGAAGAACAAGCTCAGAGCCGTGCACAACAGCCCGGTCACGAGGTTGGCCCGGAGGGCCGCGTTCTCGGTGGTCTCGGTCCACCAGGGCAGGGTGCCAATGGCCGCAGCCGGCAGCCCGACGAGCTTTCCCCCCATCCCGGTAAAGGACAGCAGGCGGTCGCCGGCAGGCCCCGGATGCACGGTGCGCACCGCATCGGGCAAGAGCGGCCCGCGGGGGCGCGCTTCGTAGAGAAATGGGAACTCGTCGAAGTCCCAGTCCCCCTCGCAGAGGAAGGAGATCGGCCCCAGGATCGACCCTACCGAGTCCCCCCAGGGGATCGGCACCAGGGCAAAGCTGAGGAGAAAAGCACAGCCAATGGGCCAGAAGCGGCCCAAGACAACCCCCCTAGGATCCAGGCTGGGGCGGGTCGGTCTCGCCACCACCGTCCACCGTGCCCGAGGAAACGATGGCCTCGACCGTGAGCGCGCAGAGTGGGTAGGAGCCCGACAACACAAAGTCGCGGGTCTCTCCGGTCGCATCGCTGGTGATCACCCCATCGGGCAAGCTCACGTCGAATGCCGAGGCCCCCGAAGCGGTGAGAGCCAAGGTTCCCGCCGTAAGCGGCCAGCGGTCGGTGCCTTGGTTCCAGTCGGGTTCGTCCATGACCGAGCTCTCGTCGCAGCTGAGGTCAGACCAGGACTCGAGGTAGGAGGCCCCGACCACTTCGAGCCACTCTCCGGTAAAGGACCCGACTACGTCGCGCCCCTCCGTCGGCTCATCTGGCTCGCCTCCGGGAACAGGGACCTGCCCCAGCTCGTACTCGCCCTCGACCAAGGTCTCCCATCCACCCCCCGGGGTCAGAGAAGAGAAGGATCGGCCGATCGAATAGATTCCCGCAATCGGGACCACGGTCTCGCCAAGAAGCTTGGCCGCCTCACAGAACTGCTGGTTGTACTGCCCTTGGGTGACCGTTCCGGTGGAGAGTTGCTGTTCCAGCTCCTCAGCGGTGGTGTTGAAGACCCCGTAGGCCTCGGAGAACCCGGTCATAAACGTCTGGTAGGACGAACAGGTGTCGGAGAGGTCACTCCGGAGGAGCACGTTCGAGACGGAGTCCTCCTCGCCTTCGACCAGGTAGGTCACCTGGCACCAGGCGTTGGACGAGCCCGATCCACCGTCGTCGTCGTCATCGCCTGTACTGCGGTTGGGGGCGCAGCCCATCGAGAGCAGCGCCAGGGCAAAGAGGCTCAGGGGGAGGAAACGGAAGGGCATCATGGAGGTGCTCCGGGTCAAGAAGACGGCGGTGTGAGACTTGGGGCTAGGAGACTTCGACCAGTGCGCCGCCCGCCCGGGCTACGCGGTCACCCAGCGACGAGGCGAGGCTCGCGGTCTGTCCCAGGGCGACCAGCCAGGGCTCGAGCGCCGCCTGGATGGGAGCGCTCTGGTAGCGCTCCTCGGAAAAGCGGGTCCGCATGCCGTCGACGTGGGCACCCAGGCGCGTCATCAGGGGACCGATTTGGTCAAAGCGGGCCGAACCGCGCAGGAGCTGTTCCAACACCACAGCACGGGTGCCGAAGCCCCGCGGCAGGTCCAACTCCTTGCCCCAGCGCTCCAGCAAGCCCAAGGGCAAGAACACCCCCGAGCGCGCCGGGGTGGAGAGCCAGCGAGCGATGGTGCCCACCCCCACCCGGACATCGTCGAGGTCGGGAGCCGGGGGCGGCTTCATCGCCTTGGTCTCACCCAGTCGGAGTTCCATGGTTATCGGCCCGTCGTCCTCGCCCAACTCCGTTCGATGGCCCAGGAGGACCGCTTCTAAGGCCTGACCCAGGGCGGTGGCAAGCTGCCGGCCTTCGTCTTGCAACGTGGCGCAGAGCACGAGGGCCCAGGGCAGGAGGTGATCGTCCAAGAGGATCTTCTGCCGCGCCCGCGCTACCCGGACCGCAGCCGTCTCCATGCCACCTTCCGCCTTTGCCCAGGCCTCTTCCTCTTCCAAACAGAGCTGGGCCAAGGCCCGCAGCTGCGTACTCACGTGCTCGATGTCCTCGCTGCCATCGGGCGGGGCGCCCAGCCCCAAGACGTGCCAAGTGACGCCCAAGCGGTCGGTCTCGCGACCACCAGCCCGGCCGTCGCGATCCAAAAAGGCTCCGGCCAACGGCGGGATCGAGCGACCAAAGGTGGCGTAGTGCTCGGCAGCAAGCTGATCCTCGTCGCGGCCGGTCGCCGCCTCGGCGATTCGCGTGTCGGCCGTGATCAGCTCAGCCCACGCGAGTTCTGGCCCCCCCTCAATGAGGTCGGCGATGCGCCGGTAGGCGAGACCCCGCCCCGTAGCTTCCGAATTCATGCTGCTCCCTGACCGGAGCGGAGGACCTGATCGAACGAAGTCTCCGCGACCCGCCTTGGATGGGGCGGATGCCCCCCCAAAGCTCGGCCAGAGGATAGCAGGGAGACCCGGAGGATCATCCCTCCTTTTTTGGCAACTTGTAGGCCTCTCGACTGGGCTTCAGCGGGCGCTTGAGCCAGTAGGGGCGGCGCGTGCCATCGGGGCTGTACTGGGTGGCGGGACGGCAGAGCGCCTTCCACTCCTGGTACACCGCCATCGAGCGCTGGAGATCCACCTGCACGTCGCCGTGGCGGTCGCCCGGCCCCGCCTTGGTCACCCGACGGACCTTCTGGTGCCAGCAATGGGCCCCAGAGACCGGGTCGGGGTGAACGGCGTGGGTCAAATTCTGGTGAACGCCCACGTCCTTCCACCAGATGCGGGAGGTGTCCGGATCGCTGCTCTCCCAGGCCCCACCCGCCGCCACAACCCGCATCTCCCGCTGGTCGTCCGAGCCGCCCAGCTCCACCTTTGCGGCCATCCCCCGGCCCATGTTCGGGCCGTCGGTCAGGCGCCAGCGGCCGAGGTGGTGGCTGATGGCGAGAATTCCGGGCTTGATGCCTTCGGTCACCCAGACCGAGTCGACCAACGAGCCAATCTCCGTCTCGATCTTCACCAGCTCGCCAGTCTCCACTCCAATGCGCCGCGCGTCCTCGGGATGGAGCCACACCGGATTCTTGTGGCTCAGCTCATAGAGCCACTTCGCGTTGGCGCTGCGGGTGTGGATCAGCGTGGGCAAGCGGAAGTTGGGAAGGAGCAGCATCTCACCCTTGGCCCGGTCGATGACCTCGGGACGAACGTGGCTCGGCAGGGGCCAGGGCACGGCGTACTCCTGCTCGGTCCAGCCCCAGGCGTGCAGGGTCGGGCTGAACATCTCGAGCTGTCCGG
>CAZQTQ010000381.1:0-4843 GCA_964596025.1 uncultured Rickettsiales bacterium | reverse complement strand
GACCGACCTAATTCTGTGGCGACACTTATCGGTGTCTGTTCCTCGAGTGAGCGATCTTCTCGCCGACTAGCAGGATTCGAGATCAAGGCTCCAAGGCCTCTTCCAAGGGCGCTACGCCGTTGACTCATGCTGACCTCCACGGATCTGGGTTTTGCGGTTCCGGCAGGACGGGCGGCTTGCGCGGCGGGCTGGTCAGCGCGAGCTGCGCGAGCAGCTCTTCGGCGACCTTCACATAGGCGACAGCACCCTTTGAATGTATGTCGTAGAGCAGAATGGGTTGACCGTGACTCGGTGCCTCGGAGAGCCGCACGTTGCGCGGCACTCGGGTGCGATAGACCTTATCGCCGAAATGCCTTCGGACTTCGGCCTCCACCTGGCGCGTGAGGTTGTTGCGGCTGTCGACCATCGTCAAGAGGATGCCTTGCACCGAAAGACGCGGATTCAGTTGCTCGCCTACCAGATCGATGGTCTCGATCAGATTGGCAAGACCTTCGAGCGCGTAGTACTCGCACTGAAGCGGGATCAGCACCGAGTCCGCCGCGGTGAGCGCGTTGAGCGTCAGGAGGCCGAGGGAGGGCGGGCAATCGATCAGCACGATTTCATAGGCCTCGCCCATCGCCTGAATCGATTCCGCGAGCCTGAACTCGCGTCTTTCTTTGGCAACCAGCTCGATCTCGGCCCCGACCAGATCACGACCTGCCGGAACCATGTGGAGTGTTTCGAGCTCGGTTGCAATGGCACATCGGGTCAGGGGCAATTCATCGATGAGAGCGTCGTAGATCTGGCGCTGCGCACGGGTGATGCCGTACGCGCTGCTGGCATTGGCCTGGGGGTCCATATCGATGAGGAGTGTGGGTCGTTCGGAAGCGGCGAGGCAGGCCGCCAGGTTGACGGCGGTCGTGGTCTTGCCGACGCCGCCCTTCTGATTCACGACGGCGATGACGTACGGCCTTTGGGCGGTCATCTACTGATTCCCTTGACCAGGGGGTGGGCAACTGCCTCACAGAGCACACTCACCCCCGAATTGCGCTCACGAGCAGGACTGCGGCTGTTCCCCGTGGAACACGGAGCCGCCAGAGCCGTTGGACGGTTGGTACCACAGCCTTGCTCGGTTGCGAAGGCGAAGTGGGACGCGGTCAAATGGCCAGCGGTCCGCAGCAGCCGCGATGGGTGATCGACATTTCATTCAGGCTGTGGCTCGCAGGCGGGCCAGCCACAGCACGCGCTTCGTTTGCGTCTCCGGCACGCTGTATTGGCGTCGCTCGATCTCCCCAAGCCGAGCTGGGCACTTCGGCTCTGCAGCGGGCTGCGAGGCGGGCAGCACGATCAGGGCGTTGGGTTTCGCCCAGGGAATCATCAACTCGAGGGCTCGTTCAGGCCGCGACATGGCCTGAGCCACTACGAGATCGCAGCACACGGGCTCGACCTGATCGGATCGACCCAGGATCGAGTGGACCTTTGAGAGCTTGAGCTTCCTCCGAGCTTCTCGCTGGAAGTGATGCCGTTTGAGGCGCGAGTCGACCAGGTGCACATCCAACCGGGGACGCAAGATCGCCAGGGGCAGGCCGGGAAAGCCGGCGCCGCTGCCGAGATCTGCGACGCTAGAAGCCGAATCGAGTTCGGGGAGTGCGCAGGAAAGTGCCGCTGCGTCGAGTACCAGTCGCCCGGTCATCTCGACTGGGTCGCGGTGCCCGGTCAGATTGATGCGTTGCGCCCAATGAGAGAGTAGGAAAACCAGCTCCGCCAGCTGCCCGAGGCGCTCGGAATCGGGCTCGAGGCTCAGCGTCGCGAGGCCCCGCTCCAACAACGAAAAGACGGCGATCTCGCTTTGATTTCGAGCATCGCCGTCCTGCATTTTGAACTCCGTTCCACGTGGAACGCTTCAAGCTGGATCGACCGGAAACAGCGGGACTTGACTCGACGTTCCACGTGGAACATTTCGATCGCCAAGAATCAGCTCAACCGCGGGCAGACTCGGAGACGGCATCCTCGTATTCCGGAGCTCCCTCGGGAACAATGAGTACCTGGCGGTAACGGCCCTCTCCGATGCTCATCGTGGCGACGTTCTCTTCATCTCGAATCGCGAGGTGAACGGCCCTACGATCCCGCGAGTTCATCGGGTCGAGGGCCACCGCGCGCCCGGTCTCACGAGCTCGCTTGATGGCTCGATCCGCGAGGCGGCCCATAGTGCCTTCCCGTTCCTCGCCACCACCCTCGACATCCACAACGACTCGAGGGGCATCCTCGCTCTGCCGCATCGCCACCTGATTCACGACGAGTTGCAATGCATTGGTTGCCCGTCCGTCACCGCCCTGCAGTGCTTCCGCAGCGGCACCCCGAAGCTGAAAAATCAGGAAATCGCCCTCCGACGACTCCGAGATATCGAAATCACCGAGCTTCATGAGCTCGACGGCCCCCCGCAGGAACTGGCCGAGCTCGCTCAACTTTTCCTTCGCAGTGCCTTTGGAATTGTCAACAGCCCGAGGCGCAACCGGCTCCAGACGCTCACGCGGCGCGGAGCCACCCTCGCGCCCGCGTTCTCCGCCACGTTCTCCGCCGCGCTCCGGGCGACCCCCGCGACCCCGGGTTTCATTGCCCCGGGTTTCACGGCCTCGGCCTTCGCCCCGACCATCGCCCCGACCGTCACCTCGATTGCGGCCGCCACGCGACTCCCTGCGGGGACCCCGTTCGGCCTCACCGCCCCCTCGGCCACCAGTGGGTCGTGGTGCCCGATCCTTGGGCATACCCACGATGACCGTTCGCCCGGCCGCTCCGAAAATTTCGCCTTCCGCCGCGACCACAATCTTCAGATCCGCTTCGTCGACCTCGAAGAATGCCGCGGCCTTGGCTCGGGCCTCAGCGAGGCTATCCGCAAAAAACTCATTCGGTTCCTGGCGTGTGTCGTACATCGTCTCTCTCTCTCTTTCGTCCGCAGCTGCGTCGCAGACCCGCCCTCCCAGCCGAGAAGACGCATTGGACACGGTGAAGTCAAAGCTCAGTTGCCGGCTGCATCTGTTTCCGGATCCACAATTGCTGGGCGATACCCAGCAGATTACTCACGGTCCAATACAGCACCAATCCGGAAGGGAATGTGTAGGAAAATAAAAGCATCATCGCTGGCATCATCACCAGCATCATCTTGGCCTGAGCCGGATCCATACCCGAGGCCGGCATCATCTTCTGTTGGGCGAACATGCTGCCCGCCATGACGAGAGGCAGAATCCGGATCGGAAAATCGACCCCCGGCAGGTAGAAGAGAGTAGCCGGTTGTGACAGATCATCGATCCAGAGCACGAAGGGCGCCTGCCGCAAGCCGATCGAACTCCGCAACGAGAAGAACAGGCCGATCAAAACCGGGAACTGAAGCAGCAAAGGCAGACAACCACCCAACGGGTTCACGCCTTCCTCTTTCCACAGCTTCATCATTTCTTCGGACTGCTTCTGTTTATCGTCCTTGTACTTCTCTTGGAGCACCTTCACCTTCGGCTGCACAGCGCGCATCTTCTCCGCGGAACGCATCTGTCGAACCATCAGCGGTGATACGACCAAGCGCACCAGCATTGTCAGCACGATGATCGCCAGGCCGTAGTTTGGAATCACGATGTAGAGCTTGTCGAGAGCGATCTCGAAAAGCCGAACCAGCGGCTCAATCCAGCTATAACCTCGATCCACGGAGTGCTCGAGTCCCGAACCGGCTTTGACGAGTTCCTCCACGACTTTGGGACCCAGGAAACCGCGAATAGACCTGTTGATCGAACCACCCGACCCGATCGCCACCGTCGGCAGCCTCATCCTCGCTTCGCCTGACTTGCGATCCTCGCTTCCTTCGAACTCGACCTCGAAGCCGCCGCCTGGATCCGAATCGATCAGCACGCTCGCGAAATATCGTAGATCCGCTCCCGCCCAGCTCGCACGACCTTCGATACGTTCGATACCATCGGGACTGCCGCCAAAGAACGACTTTCCGATTCCGGCCACCGACGTCCGCTCGATCCCTTCATCGGCGTTGTAGGCAACCAGTGATTGCTCGATGAAATCGCGACGCTCCGAAACCACTGCCGGCCAGACGAATTCAAAGCCCACTTCGACCGGATCGATACGCCGGCTCTCGAAGCTCATTTCGAGCTCGAACCCATAGCCCTGCTCATCGAGCCGAATTCGGCGTGTCAAAACTCCAGTTGCGTTCTCGGCGCGTTGCAACACCTCGCGATCCGTCGTATGGACGACTTCGAAACGACTATCCCGAAAGTCGGCGCCGACAACGCCCACTATCGAGGTCCGAACAACCGGAGACTCCGCGCTCAACAGCTCGATCGGAACCTCGCCATCCGGCAGCCGCTCCATGAAATCCAGCAGCTTCCAACTCGCGATCAGCCCAGATTCGTTCGAAATCTCTGCGATCACGTTCTCGTTTTGCAGAGTTGTCTTGATGATCGGAATATGACGAGCCGGCGACAAGCTGGGTACAGCAGCACCGAGGGCATCTTCGGCCCGCGTCTCGACGAGAGGCCGCGCAGTCGCCAAGGCGGAGGGGTCCGCCGAGGTAGAATCCAGCTTCGAGCCCGCATCTTCCACGGTCGTGGCGGCCTGCTCTGCAGCCTGGAGAGCGATTTCCGCATTTTGCCGTTCCTGATACGTAAGGAAGGCTATGAAGACGAGCATAGAGAGGGCGAATGCGAGGGCTGTATTTCGATCCAAGAAGATGAAGCCTTTAGGGCACGGGGTCGTAGCCACCCCGATGAAAGGGATGGCAACGGCCGATTCGCGCCAGACCGAGAGTGACGCCCCGCCATAATCCATGACGCGCGATCGCTTCCTCGGCAAAATGAGAACACGAAGGCTC
>CAZQTQ010000380.1:0-4852 GCA_964596025.1 uncultured Rickettsiales bacterium | reverse complement strand
CGACGACGACAGCGCGGGCGACGACGACGACAGCGCGGGCGACGACGACGACAGCACGGGCGACGACGACGACAGCACGGGCGACGACGACAGCGCTGGTGACGACGACAGCGCTGGTGACGACGACGATTCGGCCAGCGCCGACGCCGACGCCGACGGAATTGTCGATGTGGCGGACAACTGCCCCAACACCGCAAACAACAACCAGGACGACTTGGACGGCGACTTGATCGGAGACGTCTGCGACGACGACGCCGATGGCGACGGCTACACCGTGGCCCAGGGCGACTGCGACGACTTGGAGGCGTTGGTCAACGACACCTTGACCGAGGTTCTAGACAGCTTCGACAACGACTGCGACGGTGTGGCCAATGACGGGGTTGTACTTGATGGGGATGTACTTATTACCGAACTGCACCGGAACCCGACTTGGTTGAGCGACGACTGCGGCGAGTATTTCGAGATCTACAACAACTCGGGTGTGGACCTGGGAATCGAAGGCTGGGCTTTTGGCGACACAGATGTCACGTGCGCCAATCTCAGCGAAGAATTTACGACCCCGGCGTTGGTCATTCCGGCCGGCGGGTACTTCGTCATTGCTCTGGAAGAGGACCCTTCTGTCTGCCCCAGTGGCGACGGCATTGACGCGGACTACTCCTTCCCAGTCTCGTTCCACCTGGCGAATGCGTCCGATGAGCTCTACATCTGCGTAGCCGGCAACCTCATGGATGGAATTGAGTGGGACTCCTCTTGGCCTGGGGGATCCCACGCCGGCGTAGCCGTTGGCCTGGACCCCGCAGCGGGTTTCCCGTCCAGTACCAACACCGTGGACAACAACGACCCCGCCTTGTGGTGTGAGCAGTCCACCAGCACGATCGTTGGACCCGGCTCGGGTCCAACCAACTACGGCACACCCGGGGTGGCCAACGACCCCTGCTGAGGGGCGGGGCCCCGGCCGGACCTCCTCACGACCCGATGGCGAACATGTTGCGTGAGGCTTGACGACTGCACGACTTGTTGCGGCGCTTCAACGAGGTGTGCACAAGTTGTTGAGGGCCGCCAAACTTACTTGGCTGCCCCCCTTAGCACCCTCTAAGACCCGGCCATGGCTCCTGCACCGCTGCCGGAGTCGTTGCTGGGAGCAACCAAATGAACCTTTTCACTGATTTGAACTTGAAGCAGGTCTTTCCCTGTCTCTTGGCGCTGGCCCTCGTTGGGTGCAGCACTGGCTTTACCGAATCCGATGACGGCGACGTCGAAGTCGACACCGGAAACGGCACTCCTGAGGAGGGCGACAAGAACCTCGACGACGAGGACCCCTTCTCGGGCGAAGAAGACGACAACTCCGACGACGAGGCCGAAGAGGATCCCGTCGAGGAGGAAGAGGACACGACCGACGACGAGGAAGAGGACGACGGGAGCGACGACCCCACGGACACCGAGGATGAGCCCGGGTCCGGTGCCGGTGCCTGCTCCGCGAGCGCGGCAGTTTCCTGTGGTGCCACCGTTTCCGGTAACACCTCTGGTGCTGGTGTCTCCTCGATCATTTCTGAGTACTCCTGCGTTGGTTGGGACGCTTCTGGTCCCGAGATTGCCTACAGCTTCATCGCCACGGCGACTGGGAGCGTGACGGTTGCGCTTTCGGACCTGCAGGCGGGTCAAGACCTCGATGTCTACGTCCTCGAGGACGGCGGCGCGGGCTGCATGAGCGAGTCCTGCCTTTCCTACGGCAACGAGTCGGCGACCTTCGATGCCGTTACCGGTCACACCTACTACGTGGTGGTCGACGGCTTCTACGGTGCCGCTGGCTCCTACAACCTCAACGTCACCTGCGGCGACGTGCCGGACTCCGAGGAGAGCACGACGGTCGAAGATGAGGAGACGGAGACCGAGACGGAGACGGAGACGGAGACGGAGACGGAGACCGAGACGGAGACCCCGACTTCCCCCGAGATCTGCAACGACGGTACGGACCAGGATGGCGACGGCCTCATCGACTGCGCTGACCCCGACTGCGCCAACGAGACCATCTGCAATGGCTCGGGCGTGTGCGTCGCCAACTACGCGCTGGGCGACGGCATGAGCGACCTCTACAACAACAACTCGACTGGCTCGACCAACTCGATCACCTCCTACAGCTGCGTCACCTGGCCCGAGACCGGACCGGAGTACACCTACTCCTTCGTCTCTGGGGTTACCGGACAGGCGACGGTGAACCTCGACATCCTGATTGACGGATGGTGGGAGCTGCTTGTTGGTAACGACGACGACCTGGACGTGTTCATCATCGATGGCAACACCGCCTGCGACCCGAACAACTGCATCGCGACCGCCGCGAACAGCGGTGGTGCGGATGAGACGGTGAGCTGGAACGTGACCGCCGGCCACACCTACTACATCGTGGTGGATGGCTACGACGGTGACAGCAGTGACTACGCCATCTACCTCAACGTCGAGTCCACGGTGGAGAGCACCTGCGACGATGGCCTGGACGAAGACTCCGATGGTCTCATTGATTGCGACGATCCGGACTGCGCCGCTGACTCCTTCTGCGCGACGCCTCCACTGGAGACTCCGGCCACCTGCATCAGCGCAGATGTCCTTTCCTGCGGCTCCAGCGATGACTGGAACAACGGGGGCGTGGGCTCGAGCAACGCCAACGCCTCCTACAGCTGCAGCAGCTGGAACGAGACGGGTCCCGAGTACACCTACACCTTTACGCCCTCGGTTACCCAGAACGTGACGGTGTCTCTGAGCAACATGACGGTTGACCTCGACCTCTTCGTCATGGATGGCAGTGCAGGTACCTGCAACAACGGCAACTGCGTGGAGTTCGGCAACACCGCCTCCTCCTTCAGCGCCCAGGCAGGAACCACCTACTACCTCGTAGTGGATGGCTACAACGGGGCGACCGGTAACTACACCATCGAGTTGGACTGCAACTAGCGTCCAGCTTGGTTCCCAGCATCACAACCCCGGGGGCTTCGGCCTCCGGGGTTGTGTGCGTTCTGGGCGATGGATGGGCTTGCGTGGCTGGCGGACTTCCTCCAGGGTGCAGGCGTGGATGCACTCGCCCTTGGGCCCCTCGAGCGGGCCGCGCTTCTGGGTCTCGCCCTCGGTGAGAGCTTCGGCGCGCCGTTGGCGGTGGCGCGGCTGTACCGTTTTCTTCCCAACTACCGTACTGAGCTGGGCAACCTCCGCCACGCGCTGAGTCCGGACGGGGGCATTTCTCCTTATCTGGTCGAGGGTCCAGGGGTACTTGGGCTTCGGGGGCAGGAGGCCCTAGTGCGCGACTGGGGCCGTCGCCAAGGCCTGGCGGAACAGCGCTGGCAGGCGGCGCAGGCGTCTATCCTGGGCCTCTGCAAGCTGCCGTGGGTAGAAGGCGCGGCAATCACCGGACCCCTGGCTTGGGGAGGCATCGCCTCAGTCGACGAGCCAGTCTCGCTGGCAGTACTCTGCGAGGGCGGACATCGGGGAGCAGCGACGGGGGGAGTCGAGACCTACTGCAGGCTCCGGGGGCGAGACCTCCGCGTGGAGGTCCTCCTCGATGCCGATGCCCTGGCTTTGGCACCGGGAAGTGCGGTAGCCGCGCTTGTGCTTCTGTCGTTGCGGCCGGTCGTCAATCAGGAAGGCTTCGAGGCGCTCTGGGCTGCGAATCCTTGGGCACGGGAGTCCCTGCCCAATTCGCGACCCGAGCAGGACGGTGAGCGGCAGTCCTTCCTTCGTTCGGGCCGGCTCGACGGCAGACTGGCGAAAGTGCGGCGTCGGCTGCTGCAGGTGAAGGGCGCCCAAGGGCCTCTCCTGGGGGCTGCAGATCGGCGTCCGCTGCCTTGGGATGGCCGGCGCCGAGACTCGGCCCCGAAGGCGAGGGCGTGGCCGGATCCTGAGGCCTGCGGTCGGCAGTGGGACCAGGCCTGCCAGCGGGTGATCGGTCTGTTCGAGGAGGAAGATCGGGTCCTCCGGGAAGAGTCGACGGCTCCGATTGCGGCGAAGGTCGCTTTCGAAGCCCCAAAGCCGACCCAGATGGAGGAAAGGACTGCGGTCGAGCCAGTCGTGTTCCGTTCTGCGCGGACGGGGCGCGGGGAGACCGGCCAACGCGGTCGTGGGGCGGGGCGCAGGAATGGGGGGCGACGGCGAAGTCCCCGGCGTTCGCAGCCGTAGCCGGTGCTTTGGGCCCCGGCTGGGCCGAGGGCTAGTCCGAGCCTCTCAATAGACGATGGTGGGGGTCATGAGCCAGGGCTTGACCTGTCGGGTGCCTTCGAAGTGGGCCAGGTTGCCGTCGCCGTCGATGTCGCTGTAGGCGTTCGCCGTGAACTCTGCCTCGTCCGAAAAGCTGGCGGTGGCGGCGACCGAGTACTGGCCGAAGACCTTGCCGTCTGGAACCCAGCCGAGTTGGTTCCAGTCGAAGTTCGTGAAGTTGTTGGCGGGAAACCACACCTGCTTGCGACCGGGGGGTGCCGGGGGCTGCAGGGCACAGGTTGTGAAGATGTCCCACTCGGCGTGGTAACTGAGTTCTGCGATGCGGATGGCGTCGAGGTTGACCGGTAGCTCGGCGCGCTTGGCCCGCAGGATGAAGAGGTTGTACTGCGGGACTGCGATGGCGGCGAGGATGCCCACGACGCTGACGGTGATCATCAACTCGATCAGCGTAAAACCCTGCCGTTCCCAGGGGCCCCTCCTTCGATGTCCGTCCCCGGTACCCGGTCTAGGAGCAGGTGGAGGCTTGGCCCGGACTTCCGAAGTTGGTGGGGTCGTCGGTTGGACAGGACCAAGGGTAGCTCGCGGGGTTCGTCGTGGTGTCGGAACACCAGGCCGCTGGGCTGTCGTTCGAGCTGGAGTCCTCCATGCCTTG
>CAZQTQ010000379.1:0-4854 GCA_964596025.1 uncultured Rickettsiales bacterium | reverse complement strand
GACGACGGCGATCAGGACGTGTTCGTCGCCAATGACGGCACCCCCAACTTCCTCGATCCCCAAGACGACGTGGTCTCGGCCGACGACTGGGATGGGGACGGACTGGCCAACACCGAGGAGGAGAGCCTGGGAACCGACCCGTGGGATGTCGACAGCGACGACGATGGCCTGTGGGACGGCGATGAGTTGACCGAAGACACCGATGGGGACGGGCTCATCAATCCATTGGATCGAGACGACGACGGCGATGGCATCCTGACCGGCTTCGAAATCAACTACTCCTTTGACTTCGACGACGACGGAACGCCAAACCACCTCGACTTGGACAGCGATTCGGACACTTTGGGAGATTCAACTGAGGGCCTGGGGGATCTTGACGGCGATGGCCAGCCCAACTTCCTCGACCCCGATAGCGACGGAGACGGTACGGACGACGGGATCGAAGGCCAGGGCGACAGCGACGGAGACGGCATAGAAAACTGGCGCGACCCGAACGACGACGACGGCCCGCTCGGCGACCTCGACGGAGACGGGCTGAGCAACGAAGACGAAGAGGTCTGGCGAACCGACCCCTTGGACCCGGACACCGATGGCGACGGAATCAGCGATGGGGACGAGGTGGCCCAGGGCACCGATCCCCGCAACGGCTGCGGCTGCATGCTGGGCGTCGGAAGCGGTGCGCCGCCCCAGGCCTTAGCCCTCTTATTCGCCCTCGCACTGGGTTTGGGAACTCGCCGCCGCCGAGCCCCCTGAGCCGAGCAAGTCGCCAAGGTCCCCGGTACACTCCTCCGTCCGCCAGAAGCCTCCATCCTTCCGGATCCGCGTGCACGCACTGACCATCACCCGCTACGGTCCTCCCGAGGTCCTGGAGCTTCGGGAAGCTCCCACCCCGGAGCCCGGCCCCGGCGAGGTCCTCATCCGGGTCCGGGCAGCCGGCCTGAACTTCGCGGAAGTGGCGGCGCGCCAAGGCCTCTACCCCGACGCGCCCCCACCCCCGTGTGTCGTCGGTTACGAGGTGGCAGGGACGGTAGAGGCCTTAGGCGAAGAGACAAGCGGATTCGAGACCGGCGAGCGGGTGCTCGCACTGGTCCGCTTCGGCGGCCACGCCACCCACGCCATTGCCCGGGCTGAGGCCGTCCTCAAGCTCCCCGAGGGCTTGGACTTCGTGCAAGCGGCCGCCATCCCGGTCAACTACCTGACTGCCCACCACATGCTGTTCCAGATCGGTACGGTCCATCCCGGCTCCTCCGTGCTCGTCCACATGGCGGCAGGAGGCGTCGGCACCGCCGTTCTTCAGCTCCTCCAGACCGTGGACGACATCACCAGCTTCGGAACCGCTTCGCCCGGCAAACACGGCTACCTTCGCGAGCTGGGCTGCACTCACCCCATCGACTACCGCAGCCAAGACTACGAGAATGAGATCCGCCAATTGACGGACGGACGAGGGGTCGACATCGTCCTCGACCCCTTGGGAGGGAGGGACTGGCGCAGAGGCTGGCGGCTGCTCGCACCGACCGGACGACTTGTCGCCTTTGGTTTCGCCAACGCTATCTCCGGCTCCCGCCGCAACCTCCTGCACGTCGCGACCCAGTTCGTGCAGATCCCCCGCATGAGCCCGATGGGTGCCATGGACGCAAACCGGAGCCTCCAGGGGGTAAACATGGGCCACCTCTGGGACGAGTCAAGACTCCTAACCCGCCAGTTGGTGCGCATCCTTTCCCTCTGGAGGGAAGGGGTGGTCCGCCCGACGATCTTCGCCGAAGTTCCTCTCGCCGAGGGCGCCCGAGCACACGGACTCTTGGAGAGCCGTCAAAATCAGGGCAAGGTCGTTTTTGTTGCCTGAGTGAAGCCCATGGCCCCCGAACCCCAGATGACTCCCGCACTTCCAAAGCGCCGCACGGCCTTCGCCCTGCTCTTCGCCGCAGCCATGGGGCTTCTGTACTGGTGGGCAATGAGTGACCCCGAGCCGGCGCAGAAGGCCGCAGCCGCCCCCACCGCTCCGGTCGAAGCTCCGCCCCCCAAGGCGGCAACGCCCGGGCCCAAGCCAGCGGCTCCGTCCCCGAGTCGACGCTCCCCTGCCCCACCACCGCGAGCCCCAGCCCCCCCTCCTCCCGACGGGTCCGAGGGCGAGGAGGACGGCGAAGACGCGCCCGAAGAACAGCGCTTCGTCATCGTGGAAGGCCGCGTCGTCGAAGACAACGGCAGCCTGAGCGTCGGCACACGGGTGATCGTCCAAGTCGACGGCCGCAAGCGCTACTACACCACCAACGAGGACGGGGTCTTCGGGGCCCGCCAGCTCGCGGGCGAGGTCGTGCTGTGGGCCCAACGTAAGGACGGGGCACTCACCACGATCAGCGACAAGATCACCATCGACGGAAGCGGGGGCGGCGAATGGGAGGTCGAGCTCGTTCTTCCCTCAGCACGAAAGGCAGGCCTGGGAGTGAGGATCCGCAAGGTGGACGACGGAATCGCGATCGGCTCGGTAATTCCCGGAAGCCCCGCCGCCGAGCTGGGCCTGGAGATAGGGGACGTCGTCACCTACATCGGCAACGAGGCCACCGAGGACATGGAAGTACAGGACTTCGTGGGCCGCATGACGGGCGAAGAAGGCAGCTCCCAAGACTTCACTGTCCGCCGTTCCGATGGGACAGAGGAGGACCTCACCCTGGTTCGCCAGGCGATTCAGAACCGCCCTCGCAGCCAGCGCGCCACCCGACGCAGCGCCGTAGACGGCTCCGGGGGCGACGAACAGAACGCGGAGGACGAGGACTAGCGGCGGGGGATGGAGGCGATCCGGGCCGGCTATACTTGAGCCCGCATGGATCGAGCCCGGCTGGAGACGAGGGCCCCCTGGATCTTGGGCGGCGTCGCGCTCCTGTACCGCGTCGTCCTCACACGAATCTACTGGGGCCACGAGGAAGAGGACTGGGCCAACCTCCTCCTGTTTCACGGCGTACTCGACTCTCACTTTGCGCAGGTCGAGCTGGAGCACATGCCCCTCTACTCTTGGGTAGCGGCCCTAGCCACCGCCGCCTTGGGCGATGCCGAAGCGGGCGGCGAGTTCGTCGCGGTCGTCCTGGGCGCCGCGTCAGTCGGCATTCTCGTTGCCATCGGGATCCGCTGGCTCAGCCTCGAAGCCGGTCTCCTCGCCGGCGTCCTCGCTGTCTTCCAACCCGAGTGGGCGCTCTACGCCGCCTCACCGCTCCGCGAGTCGACCTACACCGCCCTCGCCCTGGGGGGCATCGCTGCCATCGGCTCGCACCGGATGCGGCTGGGAGCCGCCCTCCTGGCCCTGAGCTTCCTCACCCGCTTCAACACGGCGTTCACCCTGCTGCCGGCCCTGGTTCTGTGGATGATCGTCCGACACCGCGGGCGCGGACCAACCGCCCCGCCCTGGGAGCCAGGACGCTGGAGATCCCTCCTCCTCCCCACCCTCGCGGTCGCAGGCGTAGTCGTCGTCTGGGCGATCTTTTACTGGATGGAAGAGGGGACAGTCGTGTTTTGGGGTGGCGTCGTAGGCCGCAACACTACGCCGGTCCAAGACCTTTTCTTCGCCGAACGAATCCTCGCCGTCGCCCGCGCGGTCGGCGGCGTCTTCGGCCTCGTCGTCCCAATCCACGTCGGCTGGTTGGTCGTGCCGATGGCAATCCCTGGGATCCTCTGGGCGATGCGGGGTCGCCACCGCCAGGCCGACGGCTCGGAGTGGCTCGCGCTCTGCGCGCTCTGTACCTGGGGCTTTCTCGCCCTGACCGCCGCGGCCAGCACCTACGAATGGCAGCACAACCTCTACTGGAAGTGGATCTGCCCCTCAGTCCCCTTCCTGCTGCTGTTCTCTGCCCACGGTGTCGTCGAAACGGTACGGCGCCGCGAGACCAGCAAAGGAGCACAGACCCTCGCGGCCGTATACCTCGTCGCCTCACTGTGCGGTTACGGCGCGGTCACCCTCGGGCAGGTCGATCGCTCCGAGCAGTGGTACGGCACCCAGGTCCGTCTCGCCCGCTGGGCTGTAGATGCCTTTCCCAAGGACGCTGGGGTCGTTGCCGAAGGGATCCCCTACTGGGTCCTGGGCAGCGAGAAACACGCACTCCGAATCCTCCCCTGGTCAGCCGTCGAGATCCCACGAGACGATCCCGACGCCTTGGCCGCGTGGGCGGCCGACCGAGGGATTGGCCTCTTGTTCTGGTACCGCGAGGAGTGGACGGACTCCAACGACGTCGCGCCCTACCTAAGAAGGGGCGAGTCGTTCGAAGGGGCTGATGGCACGGTTCTCCTGCCCATCGCAAGAGAGGACGGCTACGGGCTCATCGTCTACCAGGTGGTAGCCAAGGTCGGTCCCCAGCCCAGCCATCTGCCCGACAGCGTGCGGGGACTGCTGCGGACACCGACGGAAGCGGGAAACTAGGCCGTGGAAGACGCACCAAGCGGCCGCCTGGGCCTGAGCCGCGCCGATCTCCGGCTCTCCCTGGGCATGGCAGCCACAGCCCTGCTCTACCGAGCGCTCCTCGCCCGAAGCTACTTCGGCGCCGAAGAAGAGGACTGGGGCAACCTCGGCATCATCGCTGGCACGCTCCAGTCCGGCTTCCGCTACATCGAACTGGAGCACATGCCGCTGTACACGACACTCTCAGCCGCAGTCACCGCAGTCGCCGGCGACGCGGAGCGAGGCGGAGAGATCGTCGCCACCTCCATGGGGGCCCTGTCGGTCTTCGCCCTCGTGGCCCTGGGCTGCCGCTTCTTCGACCGCCGGGTCGCAGTGATCGCGGGACTGCTCCTCTGTTTCCAACCCGATTCAGCGCTTGGAGCGGCCACGCCGCTGCGCATCTCCACCTACACCGCGCTGAGCATCTGCGGCAT
>CAZQTQ010000378.1:0-4866 GCA_964596025.1 uncultured Rickettsiales bacterium | reverse complement strand
AGGATCGCAGGAGCTGCCAGCAGTCCGCCCAGCACGAGCGGGGTTGAGAGTGCGACCAGCCAGGCCGCTGGCTGGGGCCTACTGGGCCCCGGCGGCACCGCCCAGAGGACGAGTCCGTAGACCGCGGTCGCAGCAAAGGCGATCGCGGCGAAGCGGGCGTGGGCTCCCAGTCCGATCAATCCGAGCATCAGAGCCGCCCACACCACGGGGACGAAGATCCGGCGAGGGAGTCGCTCGTCGCCGGTCGCCCCCAACTGAACGAAGGCTCTCTGAAGCGCCAGCATTGCCCAGGGCAGCCAGGCGAGGATCGCCACCACGTCGAGCTGCCCGTCGGCCAGCGCGACGACCGGGCCCGAGCTGAGCAGCACGCTCAGCCCGGCGGCTGTGGCCCCGGCTCGTCCCGCTCCAAGCTCCCGTGCCCAATGCTGGACCCCCAGAGCTCCCAGTCCGAGGTGCAGCACCCAGGCCAACACGATGAAGCCGTTCAGCGGCAGGAGTGGCAGCAGGAGGCTTAGCGGATAGAAGGGCGCCAGGCAGGTCGGGTCGGCAAATACGGAGCCACCGCCGTGCTTGTAGGGGTTCCACCACGCGAGCTGCCCCTGGGCCAGCTCGTCGGCGAAGAACGACAGCCCTGCTGCATGGAACTCCAGGAACTCGTCTGGCAGGTCGATCGCCGAAAAGTCGAGGAGTTGGGGGCACAGGACCACGACCAGGCCACACCAGGCCAACAGGTGCAGGGCCGGCCTTCGAAAGGACCGGGGAAGGCGTATAGGTCCGATACGGGTCCATTATGCCTACTCAGACCGAGTAGACGTACTGGGTGGTGCTTCTCGAAGGCCTGGGACCCTGAGTCTCGTGTCACCACCGACGGCGACGGCTGAGCAGGCTACACAGGCCGAGCAGAAGCATCAGAGACGAGCTGGCGGTGGGCTTCGCGCCGACGCTGCAGCCACAGTCCGGGACAGCTTGGATCAGCCTGCCGTTGCCGGCCGAGTCGTCGTCGTCGTCGTCGTCGTCGTCGTCGTCGTCGCCGCCGCCAGCGGAGTCGTCGTCGCCGCCGGCCGAGTCGTCGTCGTCGCCGCCGGCCGAGTCGTCGTCGTCGCCCGAAGGGTCGAAGGTCGGATCCAGGACGTTGGGGATGCCGTCGCCGTCGTCGTCGCCGAGGCCGTCTTCGCCGTCCTCGAGGCCGTCGCCGTCGGTGTCCGGGTCGAGGGGATCGGAGCCCACCTCCTCTTCCTGCCCGTCCTCGAGGCCGTCGTCGTCGGAGTCCGGGTCGAGGGGATCTGTGCCCAGGTCCTCCTCCTCTCCGTCCTCGAGGCCGTCGTCGTCGCTGTCGGCGTCCAGGTAGTTGGCTAGGCCGTCGCCGTCGCTGTCGTCGTCGGTCTCGTCTTCGGTGAGGATGCCGTCGTCGTCGTCGTCGTCGTCGAGTAGATCGGGCGTGCCGTCGCCGTCGCTGTCGGTGGGTGAGCTGAGGTCTTCGCCCGCCTCATCGTCGTCGTCGATGCCATCTCCATCGCTGTCCGGATCGAGGGGATTGGAGCCGAGAGTCCCTTCGTCCAGGTCGGACAGGGAGTCGCCGTCGTCGTCGAGATCGGTGCAGTCGGGATCGCCATCGGCGTCGGTGTCCAGGAAGCCGTCGACATAGTCTCCGTCGCAGTCTGAATCGATGGTGTCGCACAGCTCGGTCGCACCGGTGTAGATGCTTGCGTCGGTGTCCGCGCAGTCGGTGGCGTCGGGGTCGGAGTCGTTGTCGTCGTCCAGATCGGTGCAGTCGGGGTCTCCGTCGCTGTCGTAGTCGTCGAACTCATCCACCGTCGACCCGTCACAATCGCTGTCGGTTGAATCGCAGTACTCCACTGCGCCGGTGTAGATCGCAGCATCGAAATCGTTGCAGTCGGTGGTGTCGGGGTCGGCGTCGTTGTCGTCGTCGGTGTCTTCGCCCGAGTCCTGGCATCCGTCGCCGTCGAAGTCGGTGGCTGCTGTCGAGGTCCAACCCAGATCTCCGGCCGCGCAGTCATCGGCGCTGTCGCTGATGCCGTCGCCGTCGTCGTCTGTGTCCTCACTCGAGTCTTGGCACCCGTCCCCATCGGCATCGGTGCTCGTCGAAGAGGTCCAGCCCATCTCGCCGGTGGCGCAGTCATCCACGGTATCGGCGATGCTGTCGCCGTCGTCGTCGAGGTCGTTGCAGTCTGGGTCGTCATCTCCATCGGTGTCGGTGAACTCGTCGGCGAACGAGCCGTCACAGTCCGAGTCGATGGCGTCGCACAGCTCGGTAGCACCGGTGTAGATCGTCGCATCGCCGTCGTTGCAGTCGGTCGCGTCGGGATCCCCGTCGCTGTCGGCGTCGGGGTCGTAGGTGGCCCACACCTCGTCCAGGGCAACATCCTGACTGCCCGTAGAGGTGAACTCGGCGCACCAGTACAGATCGGTGCCGGGGTAGCTGCCGATTGCCCCGCCCAGTACGGCGGAGGAGGCTGAGTCGGAGGCCGAACTGGAGGCGGTCCAAGCGCTTCCGTCCCACCAGAGATAGGCGCTCCCGTCCTGGGAGAGGCGGAAGGTCACAGAGCCGGCACCGCTCTCGGTGCTGCTGAAGCTGCTCCAAATTGCCGAGCCGGCAGGGCTCACCGAGACGTTGGCGCAGATTGAGGCCGCGGTGGGGAAGCTCTCGGTCACTGTCGCGCTTGACGGAGTGGTACCGGAGCCCAGCTGTGCGAGCTGGGTGTCGAAGTCGACGCTGCCATAGGCGAAGCCACCGATGACACCGGCGGCCACGTGGGTGCGGCCTTCACCGCCCCCGCCGCCACCCGAGATCCCGCTATTGCTCGAGGTCGGTCCGGCGCCGGCGACCGAGATGGAGCCGCTGCCGGGAGTAATGGTGGCTGCCTGCAGGTAGAGCGAGCCACCCGCACCGGAGCCGCCATTGGCCGATCGGTTGTTGGTGCTGACCGTGGCCCCGCTCGCTCCATCGGAGTGGATGCTGCCGTCGAGAGTCACCGAGCCCGCGGCGATCCAGATGATGCCGCCGCCGCTTCCGCCGTTGCCACCGGTATAGCTGGAGGTGTAGCCCCCGCCGCCGGCACCGCCGCCACCGAAGTACAGGGTCTGCAGATCAGCGCTGCCGTAGGTGCCTCCGCCTCCGCCTCCGCCGCCGCCGTAGTGGGAGCCGCAGGAGTCGCCGCCACCGCCACCTGTGGTTCCGCTGCCTGCTGCACCGCCCTGGGCGTTGCCGCCCCAGTAGCAGCTGCTCGTGCCCTTTCCTCCACTGCTGCCCGCATTGCCGCCAGCGCCGCCATTGCACGACGAGGCTCCGCCACCACCGGCAAGGGTCCCTACGGCGCCGCCGCTGCCACCCCCACCGGCCGGACTGCTGCCGCATCCGGTTCCGCCGCCACCACCGCCGCCACCGCCGCCGTAGGAGCCGCCGCCACCGCCGCCAGCGCCGTCATCGCTATTTTCGGTTCCGTCTGCACCGCCCCCGCCGGCACCGTAGCCGCCCGGGCCGCCATCGGTGCCCACGCTCTGGGACGTGCCTTCTCCGCCTCCGCCACTGCCGGTGCCATTGCTCTGCACGTTTCCGCCGGGGCCGTCCGCCGCCACCCAGGTCTCGCCGCCCCCGCCGCCTCCACCAGAAGAGCTACCGCCTGCTCCTCCCCAGTAGCCCAGGCCGTCGGCGCTGAGGCTGCTGGCGGCGTCGATGGTCAAGTCTCCAAAGACCCGCAGCGCCACGATGCCGCCTTGGCTACCGTCCCAAGCTGCCGCGGTCAGCACCCCAGAGCTGAGGGAAACCGAGGCGTAGTTGGGCACGCGCTGCGCAAGGACCGTGTCGGCGCTGCCGTCGTAGTCGTGATCCAGTGCCGCGTGCACCACTACGCCCGCCGAGTCCACCGAGGTGACTTCCACCGTCTCCCAGTTGCCGACGCTCGCTGAGGCGGCGCTGCCGGCCTGGGCCGAGAGCAGCAGCAGTTCGTCGCCGGCCGCAAGCCCTCCGCCGTAGCCCTGCAGAGTCAGGGACGTCGCGCCGCTGCTCAGGACATCGTCGACCGACCAGCTGATTCCGTCGGGCTGGGTGCGGCTGCCGCTGGTGTCGGTAGAGAGGTTGAAGGTCGTGCCCGAGACGACCAAGGCGCCGTCGCTTGCCGAGCCGCGGAGCGAGGAGCGTAGATGTGCCGAGGAGCCGGTGACGACCACCTCAGTTGGGTCAAAGGAGTAGTTGGATGGGCTGTCCAGTCCCCAGGTCACCGTGTCCGCTCCGGCGGGGGATGCGAGCAGGAGCGAGAGCCCTGCCAATCCCCAGGCCCAGGCGGCTCGAATGGGTTTTCCGCTGCAGTGGTTCTCGTCGCACCGCTGAATCATGGTTCGGCTCCTAGTGGTCGACAAGAGTCTGTGTATCGGCCCAAAGGAGCATACCGCCAGCCAACCGTCGTCGTCAGGATCTTCGGGACTGGGGTTCCTCTACTGAGAGCCCAGCAACCTGCGGTCTGGATAGTCCGTTTTCGCCAGCGGTCATGGGGTCTCCGGTCGGGGGCGGGACCGGTGCCCTTGGCCTCTACTGTGCGGGCATCGTATTCTTGTGCCCCGGTTGGTCCCAGGAGCTTTCATCGATGCGTGCCCCATTCGCCCTGTTCAGAGGTTTCCTTCTCCTCTCTCTTGTGGCCTGCCAGCCGGACGGAGGCGATGGCGACACCGACCTCTCGGAGTCCGGGGCGCTCAACCCCTGCCCGGCGGACGGACTGTGCACGCTCGCGGGGACGGATGTGAGCCTGTCTGCCGATGACCTGGCCCCTTTCGGTGAGATTGTCGGGGATGCCAAGGTTGTCGGGTTGGGGGAGGCGGTGCACCGCTCTGGTGGCTTCCTCCAGATGAAGA
>CAZQTQ010000377.1:0-4879 GCA_964596025.1 uncultured Rickettsiales bacterium | reverse complement strand
TGGCGGAAGCAGCAAGACCGTCAGCTGCCGCAGCGACGAGGGACTCCCCATCGCTGGCCCCGAGGCGGAACTAAGCACCTGGACGGCTCGCGGACGCCAAGCTCTGGACAACCTCGACCTAGAGGGTGCCGCACGCGCTTTCGCCATGGCTGAGAAGCTCCTCCCCTGCCAGCGAGTCTTCGTGAAATTGGAGTCCCTGTGGGAGACCCACTTCTACAACGGGATCAGCACGTTCTACGCAGGCAATGAGGCCGGGGGTGCCGAGCAGTTCCGCCTGGCCGCGGCAATCGCCCCCCGAAGGCCGTGGGACCCCTCCTATCCCCCGGAACCCCAGTCCACCTACCTCTCGGCGGTCCAGGACGTTGTCAGTCGGCCCAGGGGGCGGGTCTATGGGGACTTGCGGGGCTCCAAGTTCGCCGAAGTCTGGCTCAACGGCGAACAACTGGACGGAACCAAGGCATTTGAGACCTCGCTGCCTCCGGGTCAACACCTCATTCAGGTCGTAGACACAGACGGTAACTGGTCGACCTACGCCCGCCAGGTCAAGGAAGGCAGCACACTCACCTTGTTTTCCCGAAAAGGCCTGGAAGAGACCCTGCTCGAAGGGCCCGACGGGGTGCTGGGAAACGTCGCGGCCTCAACATTGACCCACCGATCTCGGGAGGAACGGCTCTTTGAGATCTACCTCGTCACCCTGGACAACGAGGCCGAGGGGGATGTGGCGCGGGTGCTTCGCTACAGCCCGCGCATTGGCGCTTGGGCCCGCCTTGAGTTGACCGATACCGGAGAGGTCAGCCAAACCGTCGAACAAGCGGACATCAGCGAGGCCCCGGCGATTGGCGAAGAGGAACCGCACCCCCTGCTGCGCAAACCGGACTACCGAACCAGCGCCTCGGTCGGGTTCAAGGCTCTCCAAATCCACCGCTGCACAGAAGGGAGTACCGACGCCGACGGGCACTGTCCCAGCGGGCATCGGTCCCCAAACGGCTATTTCGGGGGCCTGATCGGCATCGACATTCGGTTGGTGGGGGGACTCAACCTCGACATCCGCTTCGGCGCCTTGCTGACAGACCTCAGTCTCGGCGGGAATCTACTTCCCGAGCTGAGCCTGGGCATTCGCTACCGCTTCCTTACGGGTCCAGTGCAGCCCTTTGCTGCCGTCGCCGGCGACCTAATGGTCGGGACGGTCCGAGAGAGCCGCTATGAAGAGCCTCTAGTTGTGCGGTCCGGGGGACTGCTCAGCTCGGGGGGAGACGACTTCGAACCCCCGGACGGCTCCCGCAACACGCTCGAGGGGGGGGCTGGGGCCCTGATCCGTCCCGAAGGATCAGATGGGGCGTGGCCGATGGGCTACGGCATGCTGAGTCTTGGGCGTTTCATGCCCTAAGCGAAGACTGCGCCCCCCCCCGCACTAACGAGACGCCAGGCCCCTATGGGAGGACCTCAGTCGGTGCTTTAGCCGCATTCTCGGTGGCGGCCGCCTCCCAGCGCACGCGCCCCGAGGCCACCCACCCCCGCATCCTGCCGGTCTGGTCGGCCAACTCCAGCCGAATGGGCTCGTCGCCTCCCTCGCCTTGAAGCCGCTTCCACAGAGCCCGCGCCTGCGTAGTCCGTTGGCCTAGGGGCCCGCGGTACCATTGCGTCTTGATGCGCACGATGACCACGTCCTGATGGCGAATGAGACCCAGAGTCGGGACCTCGCTGTAGTCACTGGCAGGGCGTAAGGAGCCCCCTGGTGTGGGCAGGAGAATCGCGAGCAGGAGCAGACATCCGCCAATAGCCACGCCGATGAAGATGCGCTGGAAGGACACCCCACCGGTCCTCGGCATGCCCTTGTTCACCGCAGCAGCCGTCTCGCGCTCCCGTTCCCGCTCGAGCGTCCGCCTCTCTGCTGCCTCTCTCCCAGCCCGCTCCAGAGCCTCCTCCTCTTCTTCCTTCTCACGAAGTCGTTTCGCCTCATCTTCCGCCAGGCGCCCCTCCAGTTCGGCTTTCTCTGCCGCCTCCTCGGCACCGGAGAGAGCTCTGACCTCCTCCTCCTCGGCCTGTCGAACCGCCTCCTTCTCAGCCCTTTGGGCCTCCTCCTCTCGCACCCTCGCCTCTTCCTCCAGCGCCCTCGCTTCCAACTCCTCGTTCTTTTCGCGAACCTTCTCCTCGTTCAATGCCGCACCCGAGACGACCACGGCACGACGCCCCTGGAGCCTTCCGCGCAAATCATCGAGTTGACCCAGCGTGCCCTTCTTGCTGTTCCGCCCCACCAACTCGAGCGCTTGCACCACACTCCGAGCCATCCCCTCGACCTCGCTCAGCACCTCCGGGGGCCGGGCAGTTCCCCTTCGGGGGTAACGCCTAATGGCGTGTTCACCACGCACCACCAGACCGAGAGCAAGAGCGATGAGGGTCGGCGGCGTCAGCTCGCCGTCCTCCACAAGTTGGGCGTTGACCGGTTCACTTCGGCCGAGCAGTGCTCCTGAGCCGGCCTGAAACTCCGACTTCGCCCGGCTGTCCAAGCCCAAGTCGGCGACGAGCAGGTTGAGGAACGCTTCGGAACAGGGGGCGCCGTTCGACCACTCGTCTAGATTTTGCAGCGTCTGCTGCAAGTCCAGCGGCTCTGGGATCACGTCGTCAACGGGATATTCCACGAGACCATCCCCGCTCAACGGACGACTCCTCTCCCAGAGGCCCAGTCGAGGCCAACGGCCAAGCCCCCCAGAATCTAGCGCGTTCCGGCCCCGTTTGCGACCCTCCGCCTCCGGGCGAGCCAGGGGAATAGAAGCAGGACTAAGCCCCCCCCCGGCGCCATCTCGGACCTCGCTGCAGTACAACTGCAGGCCGACTGCCACAGCAGCTGTTCCGGGCCATACGTGCGGCCAACTTGGACGCAGGTCAGGCTGCCCCCAAAGTCCGCCACGGCGGCATAGCCCTCGTCGCACTGGCATGTCGGGAAGCCATTGAGGGCCACGCAGTCGCCGTACTCCCCACACGACGTCGAAGCGCAGGGGTCCGTACCGACCCCCTGCAGATCCGTGGAGGAAACCGAGGACATCAGGTCGAAGCTGCTCAGCTGGCAGACGACCGTCGGCAAGAGTCCTTGGTTGTTGGACCGAGGCGCGTTGATGGCCCGCGCCACACTGCCCGGAGGACAGACACAGCCGTCGCCGGCTGAGGTGGTGGCGCAGTAGGCATCTACTCCGCAGTAAGTCTCCCCGCAGGGCACCAGATCGTCCGAGCCCGTATCACAGACCTCAACCGCCGGCCGGTCGCTCAGATCAAAGGTGCCGCTGACGTCGCTACCCGAGCTGCGCTCAAAGGCCGGGTCCGCCGTCATTTCCCAACCCGACATCCGCGTGTACATGCGGGTCAAGTAGGGATACTGGGCCAAGGTCGAAGCGATCCAGTCGAGCTCGGCACTGTAGTCCGGGTTCCAACTCCAGGAATTCTGCAACGAAGTGTCGACGGAGTCCGCTTGCCCCGCGAACTGCGTGACGACACCCCGGCCACCCGCTGTGTCCACCTTCCAGCTGAGCAGCGGGTAGTAGTTGGTCATCCCGTTGCGGGGATCGGCCTGCACCTCGTCGGTCTCCACGACAACGTCGGCGTAATTGGACGACTCAAAGCGCTCCTGGCCGGCGGCAAAGACCAAGACGCCCATCTCCGGCTCGGCTGCAACGCTGGTCAGCTCAATCGGGATAGTCGGAGTGTCCCCCTCAGTCCGGATGACGATGGGGCTGATGTCGGCCACCTCAGCCCCCGGCTCCATCTTCATCGCTAGGAACTTCATGCCCTCGGCCACGTAGTCGGCAACGTAGGGCTCCATCTCTGGCGTGATGAGGTAACCGTTGTCGTTGAGCCAGGTGACCAGCGCCTGCGGGTCGTCGGACGACACCACCTGCGGCAGGTAGGGACCCACCTGGGGCAAGTCCTCGACTTCTACGCCGCCATCGCTCAAGTCCGAAGCCTCCGCCCCACCAAAAACTGCGCGATTCGCTCCGGGAGCAAGAAGGTCTGAACACTTGGTCGGCGGCGGAATGACCTGCACCGCAGTGGCGTCTTCCAGTAGGAGCAGGGTCTGGGGCGGCGCTACGCTCAGGGGGTCGCCGTTTTCGTCAAGCAGAGGGTCGCCGTTGATGGGGACGACCCAAGAAAAATCCTCGGGGCTGCCAGAGTAGGAGATGCCAACGACCATCGTCATCGTGCCGTCGCCAACGTCCAAGAAGAGGATGCGCTCGGCGTTCTGCTCGATGGGAACCAAGTTGAACGAGGAACAGAAGAACCCCCCGCAGGCCCACGCAGCGGCGGGAACGGAGAGCGAGAGGGAGACCAACAGAGCGATGAAGCTTCTCATAGTGCCCATCCTACTAGTCTCACGGGCAAAAGGGAGGGCCCTTCCATACCGGGTCCTTCCCGAGGCGGTGGGCTAGACTTCGGAGAATGCAGCCGTGGAGCTTCAGGGCCGCCCTCTTTACCGCAGGCCTCTCCTTGGCCGGCTGCGGCCAGGGAGCGGCGCTCACGGTGCACAACGGGACCGAGGGGGCCATCACGGTGGAAGGCCTGCCCTCAGGTTCTCAGACCGTGCAGCCATCGGAAGACCACCGCGAGTCCAAGCTCAAGGCGGCGCTGACCCTGGTAGCAAGAGACGCCAAAGGACAGACACTGGAGACCATGGAACTGAGCCTGCCTCCCGAAGGCGGCGAGGCCCTGTGGACCTTTGGCAGTGGGGCCTGCTACTTGGAAGGCGACTTCTCGGCCTACTACGGCCCACTCGACGGTGCGCCGCCCGCAATTCGGGTGGTGGCGACGATCGGTGAGTCCGATCGGCGGTGGCAGAGCAAAGGACCCATCGCTACGGGCCCCGGCGAGCGCCTGCCGACGAGCCGGCGAG
>CAZQTQ010000376.1:0-4911 GCA_964596025.1 uncultured Rickettsiales bacterium | reverse complement strand
TGGACAACCTCGCCGTGGCTGTGGGCCGTCCCCTAGTCGACGCGTTGTCGGGGATTTCGGTCAGTGCGATCGGTCCGGTGACCTCCGCTCGGTGCCGTGAGTTGGGACTCACGGTCTGCATCGAGCCTCCTGAAGCCCGAGTCGATGCTTGGGTCGAGGCGATCGCGGAGTGGGCGTCGCGTACGAACTGAACGCCAGCTTCTCAGTACTTGACTGAGCAGCCGTAGGGCTTGGTTCGGGGCGAACTCACGGTCTCGTTCGCCAAGACGGAGTCCAAGGCCCGTTTGAGGTAGTCGACTCCCTTCGCTGCGCCCCGTCCGAGCGGCGCGCTGTCGAGGGCGCCGTTGTAGCGGATGATGCCCAGCGTATCGATCACGACCATCTGGGGCGTTGTCTTCGCGCCAAAGGCACGGCCAGCGGTGCCCTCGGGATCGAGGAGGACGGGATGAGCCAAGCCCCACTCTTGGACAGCCCGGCGGTTGCGCTCGGGATCCGCTCCCTGCTTGCCGGGTGCCCCGGAGTTGATCGCCAGCCACTGAACCCCCTGCTCGCTGCGGAGCTTCGCGCGCCGGTTCAAGGGGCCGCCGCTCTTGTGGGCGTACTTGACGAAGGGGCAGTCTGGATTGAACCACTCCAGTACCACGGTCGCCCCCCGGAAGTCGGAAAGGCGGTGCATGGTGCCGTCCAGTGCCTTCAGCTCGATCTCCGGAGCTTCCGAACCGGGTGCGCCCGGTTCCGTCGCGCTGATGGTGGATACCGTGCTGCTGGGAGCTGCAGCTGAGACCGAAGGATGGGTCTCCGCGCCCGACGGCCCCGCGAGCGCGAAGGCGAGTCCAATCAGTCCCAGGATGACCGGAGCAACCGGCGGAAGCTTCAGGCGGCCAACCACAGCTCTAGCCTTTTTCCTCACGAGCCAGAGCGCCCGAGCCGGAACGCCGCGGGTCCCCTACGGCCTCGAAGGTTCCGTCCGCGTGCCGAGCCACGGTGTGCACCCCGCCGAAATAGAGGTGTCGGTCCTTGAAGAGGGTTAGGGTCCGGTCCTTGGCCTGAATTGCCTCCAAGAAGGTCGGGCCGAGGTCGATGTTCTCGACGTGCACTGTCTCCTTCTCTACGTGCAGCCGTGGGCTCATGACGGCATCGCGTACCCCTCGCCCGTCGTCGATGATGCTGCGGGTGACCTGAAGCATGGCGGTTCGAATCCGATTGGAGCCTCCGGTGCCCATGACGACCCAGTCCCCATCTGCCGTTTCGAGTAGGGACGGGGTCATCATTGTCATCAGAGGGGCACCGGCGGGTCCGCGGTGGAAGCCCAGGGGGTGGATGTCGTCTTCGCCGAGAAAGTTGTTAACCGCGAAGTCGGTTCCCGGCCAGAGGGATCCGCAGGTCTCACCGTTGGACGAGGTGTAGGAAGCGGCGTTCCCTTTCCCGTCGATGATCGAGATATGGGTGGTGTTTCCTGGTACCGCTCCTTGGATCGTCCCCGGCCCCTCAGCATTCGGCGGTTGGCCCATGTCGTCGCGAGCCCAGTGTTCAAAACGGTCTAAGACTTCCTCCCGCAGTAAGCGCTCCATGACGCCGTCCTCGAAGATCGCCTCGTCCAGGCCTTCCGTGCGGACCGCATTGGAGGCGGCCATTACCGAAGCGACACAGCGCCCCAGGGCTACCCGATCGTCGAGCTGTGGCGCCAAGCGCTCCAGCAGGCGGAGTCCAAAGGCCAAGAGGCCTCCCCCAGCGCTGGGAGGGGGCGGGAGGTAGAGGGTTGCCCCCCGGTAGTTGACGATTAGGGGGTCCCGCATCTGCACGGAGAAGGCGTCGAGGTCCTCCTGGCTCAGCGAGCCGTGGGGGGGGCCAAAGGCCTCGACAAGCGCTGCAGCATGGCGACCGCGGGTGAAGGGTGCGGATCCCTCCCGGGCGAAATCCTCTAGGGCAGAGGCCATTCGCTCGGATTGAACCCGCGCGCCGCTGCGCAGAGGTTGCCCGTCCGGGGCAAAGAGAGCCCGGGACCGCGGGGTGAGCTGGACGATGGCGGCCAACATCGACGCCACGACCTCGGTGGCTGCGGTGGCGGTCCATCCGTCGCGGGCGAGCCGAATGCCGGGAGCGCACAACTCGGCTCGAGTGAGGGTGCCCCAGCGCTCATGAATGGCCTCGAGACCCGCGGCGATACCCGGCACTGCAGCCGCGCCGATGCCGGCGTGAAAGATCTGCTGCGTGGGTCCATAGTCGACCCGCAGGGCCTGGAAAGCTCGAGCATCGAGCCCGCAACCGCGGCCAGGAAAGCGGGAGAAGCAGTCCACGACCTGGATCTCTCCTGTGGAGGCATCACGGATGGTGGCGATCCCGCCGCCGCCGAACCCCGTAAGTAGAGGTTCGCAGATGCCGGCAGCTAGGGCTGCCGCGACGAGGGCGTCCATCGCGTTTCCGCCAGCCTCCAAGATCTGGATGGCGGCAGCGGTGGTCCCTGGATGGCCGGAGGCCACAGCCCCGGGGCAAGAGTTCATCAAGATCCTCCGGGCCGCCCCTCAGAACCTGCCAGCGGCTGGGTTTGACCAAGGGCACAAAGCCGAACAAGAAAGGTACCAGGGCCGTGGGACGGCTGCCATGCCCCCTGCTACCATCCGGCGCATGTCGACCTCTGCCGTCTTCCCCAAACTGAGGCTCCGCCGGCTTCGTTCGTCGCCGGCTATTCGGGATTTGGTGCGGGAGACTTGGCTACGACCCCAGATGTTTGTCCTGCCGCTTTTTGTGGCGCCGGGGGAAGGACTGAAGGAGGAGATTGCGTCGATGCCGGGCCAGTACCGCTGGTCGGTGGATCGTGTTGGAGAGCCTGCAGCGGAGGCCTACGAGCTCGGGGTGCGAAGCCTAATCCTCTTTGGGATTCCCGAAGCCAAGGACGCCCTCGGGTCCCATGCGGACCGGGACGACGGCATCGTGCAGCGGGCCCTCGCGGCCCTGCAGGCTGAGGTCCCCGGCATGCTCCGTATGACCGATGTCTGTCTATGCGAGTACACGGACCACGGTCACTGCGGAGTCCTCGACGGGCGAGAAGTCGACAACGATCTCAGCCTGGAGCGCTTGGCTGATGAAGCTCTGTCGCACGCAAGGGCCGGCGCCCAGGTCGTCGCACCTTCGGACATGATGGACGGACGCGTCGACGCGATCCGCTCCGCCTTGGATGGGGCTGGCTTCTCCGACCTGCCCATCCTCTCCTACGCCGCAAAGTACAACTCCGGCTTCTACGGGCCGTTTCGCGACGCGGCCGGCAGTGCGCCGGCCTTCGGTGATCGCTCGACCTACCAGATGGACCCAGCCAACGCGCGCGAGGCCCTTCGCGAGGTCGAACAGGATCTCGCCGAGGGCGCTGACATGATCTTGGTCAAGCCGGCCATGGCCTACCTGGACGTCGTCCACGCCGTTCGAAGGCGCTGGGACGGGCCGCTCTTCGCTTACAACGTCAGTGGAGAGTACGCCATGGTCAAGGCTGCAGAGCGGGCCGGTTGGATTGACGGTCGGAGGGTGACGCTCGAGACCCTCCGCTCGATCGCCCGGGCGGGAGCCGACGGCATCCTGACCTACCATGCGATCGAGGCCGCTCGTTGGCTTCGGGACGGCTGAGTCGCGCTCTGGAGGTCCTTGTGTCCAGCCCCCGCCCCACGCTCTACCTGGTCGATGGTCCCAACATCGCGTTTCGGGCCCACTACGCCATCCGGAACATGAGCAACAGCCGAGGAGAGCCGACGGGCGCCCTCTTTGGCTACTGTTCGATGCTCTTCAAGTTGATGCGGGAGTACGAGCCCGACTACTTGGTTCTGTGCTGGGATCCCAGGGGGGGCACCTTTCGGAACGATCTCTTCCCTGAGTACAAGGGCACCCGTCCCGACATGCCGGATGACTTGCGACGGCAGATGCCCAGGTTTCCTGACATTGCAGCCGCGCTCGGAATCGCCCACATCGTCCTGCCGAACTACGAGGCCGACGACGTCATTGGCACCCTCGCCATGCGTCACCGTGCGCAATGCGACGTAACGATCGTCACCGGGGACAAGGACATGATGCAGCTGGTGGACGGCAAGTCCGTGACCCTGCTGGATACGATGAAGGACCTCCGCATTGGCCCGGACGAAGTGGTGGAGAAGTGGGGTGTCCCGCCAGAGCGCATCATCGACATCCTCGCGCTCATGGGTGATTCGTCAGATAACATCCCCGGCGTCGCCGGAATCGGCAAGAAGGGGGCCGCTGGACTGATCCAGGCCTATGGCGGCATCAAGGACGTCTTCGCTCACAAGGACGAGGTCAAAGGCCGCAGCCGGAAGCCGCTGCAGGCCGACGGCGCATGGGATGCGGCCGAACTGAGCTACCGGCTTGCCACTATCGACGTCGACGCGCCGGTGGGGGGGAGCCTGGACGAGTTCAAGCTCGTCTTCCCGCCCGCGGAGCGGGGGCCGGTGCGGGACCTCTTTGGGGCCCTGGAGTTCCAACGTTTCCTCAAGGATTTCGGCGGGGAGATGAAGACCCTGTCCGACGAGCAGTACCGCTGCGTGACGACAGACCGTGAGTTTCGTGAGCTTATCCAGGCCCTGCGGGCGGCTGAGCTCATCGCGATCGATACCGAAACGACGTCCGTGGAGGCCAACCGTGCCGATCTGGTGGGCCTCAGCTTCTGTGTCGACGCCGAGCGAGCTTGGTACGTCCCCGTTGCCCACACGGGCGAGGGGCACGAAGAACAACTGCCCCGCGAGCGTGTCCTGCTCTACCTCAAGGGCATCCTCGAGAACCCCAAGAAGCGCTTCGTGGGTCAGAACCTCAAGTACGACATCACCGTCCTCGGTCGGGCTGGCATCCGCCTGGTCGGCGTGGCCGGTGACACTCTGATCGCCTCCTACCTGGGCCAGTTGGGGTTGCGGTGCATGT
>CAZQTQ010000375.1:0-4917 GCA_964596025.1 uncultured Rickettsiales bacterium | reverse complement strand
CCCCGTCTCCCGTTCGCAGATGAATGTCGCTCTGTGGGAAGGCGATCTCAATGTCATTTGCCCGAAAGGCCTCGTCGATGGCGAAGCGGAGATCGGAAGTGATGATGAAGCGCGCGTCCGGGTCCGTGGTCCAAGGCAGGAGGGTGAAGGCCAGGCTCGAATCGCCGAAGCCGTCAAAGCGCACCAGCGGAACGGGCCGTTTGAGGACCTTCGGGTGTTCGTCAGCCGCCTGCAAGAGGAGCTTTTTGACCTGGGCTGTGTCGCTGCCGTAGGCCACGCCGACCTCCAGACTGATTCGTACCCGTCGATCACCAACCGTCCAGTTGATGAGTGATCCGTCGATGATGCTGGAGTTGGGGACGATGACTTGGGTGTTGTTGAGGGTTCGGATGATGGTGGCGTAACTGGAGATCCTCACGACACGCCCCACGATCCCGCTGACTTCGATGACGTCGTCCACCCGCACCGGACGCGTGACGAGCAGAATCAAGCCGGCGATGAAGTTCGAGGCCAAGGTCTGGCTGCCGAAGCCCAGACCGATGCCGACAACGCCGGCAAACACGGTCAGGAAGCCTAGGCCCACCCCAACCACGTCCAGCCCGACGATGATGCCGATCGCGAAGAGGCTGTAGCGCACCAAGGTGTCCAAGGTGGAGCGCATGCCCCGATCGAGGTCGTAGAGCGGGTAGAGGTGGCGATTCAGTAGGGCCAAGACCCACCGGCTGAGCAGGTAGGTCAGGGCAATCGTCAGGGTAAAGAGAAGGAGCGAGGCGAAGGAGATGCTGCTGCCGCCGATGTCTAGGAGCGGGTAGGAGACCGCCGAACGCAGGTTGCCGAAAAGGCCGCCGTAGCCCCACCCCGAGGCGAGCAGCCCAAGGCTGGCCCCCCCCTCTAGTAGCAGGAGGACGGGCACAATGCTTCGGTAGGCGGCTTCGGAGGCTTCTGGGCTCAAGGCCAGCCAGCCCCCGCCCCTGGGGTAGCCCAAGGCCTTCTCGCACAGGTTCCGCAAGCGCTGGTGGGCCCATGGAGCCAACAGGAGGACGCCGATGGTGACGAGGCCACCGCGCAGGAGGAACTGGGCGAGGTTGATGTAACCGATGGCGTAGAGGACGTAGAGAACGATGGGGCCTACGGTGAAGACTCGGTAGAAGCGACGGAGGGCGTTGGCGAGGAGGCCGCCGGATTGGTCGCCGTCCGAGGCGCCAAACAGGGTCAAGATCTCGCGCTTGCGCAGGAGGATGCCTAGGTAGCCGAGGAGCAGCCACAGAAGGAGGCCCGCGCGGATCAAGCCCCGGACCTGTTCAGGGTATCCAAAGAGCGGCAAGAGAGCCGAGGCGCCGAGTACCAGACAGGCGAGTGCGCAGCCGAGCCGAACCAGGCCTCGGAAATAACGAGCTGCGCTCGGTCGGAGCGGCACGTCCTCGCTGTCTCGGAAGGCAAAAGAGCTGCCTGCGACAAGGCCGGCCACCAAGGGCGGCGCGATGGCCGAGAAGCGCAGAAGGGGCCGAAGGCTCGGCGGTACCAGTTCGAGAAAGGCCAGAGTGCTACAAACGAGCGACAAAGGCAGGACCGGCAGGATGGCCAGACTGGCTGCCAAGAAGCTCCCCTCTCCCAGGTTGTCGGGCTCCAGCTTGGCCAAGACGAGGCGGATGCGTCCCACGAGTACGAAGGCGAGCAGGCCCAGGATGGCCAAGCCGGTGACTTGGGCGCCGCTGAGGCGGGTGGCATCTGCGTCGGAGGACCAAACCAGCCGACTGCGGACGCCGGTGAGAGCCGCCCAGGGATCCAGAAGGAGGCTGCGACTGTGGTCGACCCCTGCACGTAGGGCGCTGGGATCCCAGAGTCCAGGTTGGGCGTTGAGGAGCCCGCCCTTCTCTCGGGCAGCCACCTCGTCTCGCCGGCTCCGCCAGCGCTCGACGTGGAATTGAAGAACTGGGATCTGGAAGGCTTGGCGTTCGGCGTCTAGGTGCAGCAACTCCCCCCGTATGCGGTCGACATCGCACTGGCTCTCGAGACGCCGCACCTCAAGGCGGGCCAGAGCGTCCTCCCAGGGGCTCATGCTCTTGTCTTTACCGCTGATACCAGGCTCTACGTCCTTCCCTTCCCCGTCGGGCTCACCACCGACTTCCGGGAGTCCAGGTTTCTTCGGGCCGACCTCCAAGGCGCGAAGATCGACCCCAAGAAGTGTCGACCGTGCCCCTTCAAGGAGGTTTAGGTGCTCCTCATTGGTCTGCTCAGCCGCCGTCCGTGCCGCGAGTAGTCCGGACCAACGCTCCGATTCCTCAGCGATGCGCCCCTTGAGGTCCTCGATCTCCGCGTCGATGGCTTGGCTCGTGACCTCGCCCTCCCAGCCATGGGGATCGTCGAGCCGTACGGTGAGCCGGCGGACCTCAGCCGCCGCGTCCAGCAGGCCCTGCAGGGTCGCATCCTGCAGGTCCTCGGCCGTCCGAAGTAGGGCAAAAATCTCGCCAAAGGTTGCCAGCAAGACCCCAGCTACTGCCCGTTCGTCCTCCCCCAAATTCTTGTTGGCGGCCTGGAGCTGGGCCCGAAGTCGTGCCTCGTCGGCTTCCATCGCCCTGCGTTTTCGGTCGAGCCGGTCGAGGATCCAGCGACTGCGTTCCTGCTGACGCCCCAATCGTTGTTCGAGGTGCTCCTCTTTGGCGAGCAGATCCTGTTGCAGGAGGGTTCGCGGGTCCCGGGAGACGGGCAGTTCGACGCGCTCGCCATCGGTTTGCGCCAGGGACCATTGGGCTTGGGCCGGCGGGACCAGGGCGAGAAAGACCAAGATGGCCGTAGCGAGGAGGAGACGAATCCGAGAGGACATCACTGCCCGGAATCTACACCAGGACCAGGCTCCTCCGCCTCCTCCGGCTCCAGGAGGAACTCGGTTTCGGGCAAGGGTTCGTCGTCACCGACGCCCCAGGGCGGCTCGGTCATCCGATAGACGGCAGCGGTTAGCCCGTCTTCGACCCGCACCCAGCCTTCCAACTCCCACGAAAACCACGAGCGCATCTTGAGCACACGTGGGCGGACCGCCAGCGCATCCACGCGGTAGTTGTTTCTGTCGAAGAGCCACCGAATGCAGCCCTTGTGTTGCCGCCAGCGAAGGACGGCTTCTCCCGGATCCATGAGGTTGAAGTGCGACCCAGCGAGACCCATCGACCACAGCCGTTCGTTGTCGGTAATGAGGTAGCAGTCCCCACTTTCCACATCACTCGCCGACAGCTCAGGCCCACGAAAGCCCTCGTGACGAGCCGCGAATTCACTTCCATCTGCGTAGTAGCGTCCGGCGGAGTCGGCCAGGGACTGCACTGAAGCCCCGAGCACGACGAGGAGTCCTAGACCACAGACACCCTGCAGTAGCCGCGGCTGGCCCGCCCCCAGTTCCCGGCCGAACTGGGCCACGATCAAGACGAGAGCCAGACCCGGCAAGAGGGCCTGGCGGAAGCCGTAGTCGTTAAAGGTCGAGAGCAGAACGTGGGTGGTCACTGCCCAGACCCAGAGGCCGAAGAGCAGGGCCTGGTTGTCTTTCCCCCGGCGGAAGGCCAGGACACTGGCGACGAGAAGGGTCCCGAGGGCAGCAGGGGTCCCAAAGGGATCGAGCAAGCCGATGACCCAGGCTTGACGACTCACAGTCGCCGCATAGCCCCCGATGCCGTGGTAGCCGCCCTGCTCGGTGAGCTGGCCGGGGCCTGCAAAGAGGGCGAAGCCGACCAGCAGGATCACGGTGACGGCCGGAGCCCAGAATCGGGGTTGGAGAACCTTTGGGCTACGCCCCCAGGTTGGACCAAGGCCACCGAGAAGGCAGAAGATGGCTACCGCAAAGAGCCCCAGTTCAACGCGCGAGCCAACCACGAGGGTCCCGGTTGCCGCCGCGGCAAGAAAGAGGCGCTTGTCGCCGTCCCGCCAGGCCTGTACCGCAAGGAGCACGCTTAGCACCCCAAGCCCGAAGGGGAGGATGACGTTGAAGGCGGTGGCAGCCCAGACGGCGTGCCAGGGGTGCACCACCAAAAGCAGGGCTGCGAGTCCGCTCACCTTGCGGTCCCCGAACAGAAGCCACGCGAGCCACCCCACGCCAACGACGGTGACTGCCCGGAAGACAAGGGTCAGAGCGAGGAGAGGGGTCGGGTCCGCCCTGCCAAAGAGGCCCCCTAGGGCCCAGTAGAACCAGCGCAAGAGGGGGTAGGTGACGTAGCCCTCCCAGCCCTCTGCTCCGCTCGGGTTCGCCTTTCCCAGGTAGCAGTCGACGTAGGAGGCTTCGTGGCCTAGCGCTTCCCAGCGCTCGAAGGGCGCGAAGACCCCGGCCGAAATCCCCGCGGCAACCGCCGCCGCGAGCCAAAGGAAGCGTCGGAGCTTCGGATCCATGCCCCGATACGACCGAACGAAGGGCCCCAGGCACCAGAACAAGGTACCGACCCACAGCAAGCCCTGGGCAAGGGCGATCCAGTGGTCGTTCCCTCGCAGCCACTCAGCCATCGAGGGCGCCCTCCGCTCCTGGGGACAGGGGCAGATGCAGCGTGAACGAAGCGCCGGGGCGGTTCTGGCGGCGGAGGCGCAGGTCCCCCCCCATGCGTTCCACCAGGCGAAGGGAGACCGAGAGGCCCAGTCCCGTACCCTCGCCGACGTCCTTGGTGGTGAAGAAGGGTACGAAGATGTTCGACCGATCCCGCGGATCGACCCCGGGGCCGTCGTCCTCGATGAGCAGGGCCAAGAAGCCCTTGGTCTCCTCACTCAGCACTTTGACGCGAATGGTCCCCTTCCCCCCCATGGCCTCCGACGCGTTCACAAACAGGTTGAGGAAGACCTGCTCCAGCTCGTTGCTGTTCGCCTGGACCAGGGGCAGGGTCTCGGCGAGGTGGCGCTCGACCTCGATCCCGCCGCGGCGGGCCTTGGACTCGACGAAGGAGAGGGCCTTGA
>CAZQTQ010000374.1:0-4933 GCA_964596025.1 uncultured Rickettsiales bacterium | reverse complement strand
GCGCTGTCGTCGCAGTCCCCCCCGCAGCTCGTGAGCCCATCGCCGTCGAGGTCCTCCAGGTTCAGCTCGGGGTCGTTGTCGTCGCAATCGCCCCAGCCCGCCACGTAGCCCACGGGCGCACCGCAGGCCACCAAGGTGCTGTTGGCGTCTCCCGCGCCGTCCGAGTCGGAGTCGGCATACCAGGTGGTTCCATCCGCGGATGCTCCCTCGTCGATCTCGGTGTCGCAGTCATTGTCCTTGCCGTCGCAGATCTCGCTCAGGTCAGGCGCAGCCTCTGGATCTTGGTCGTCACAGTCCCCGCCAGCCGCGACCCAAAGCGTGGGGCCCTGACACGAAACAACAGCGCTGGAGTCGGCCCCCCAGCCGTCACCATCGGCATCGAGGTACCAGGTGCCGGCATCGGCGGGAGAGCCTTCGTCGACCTCGTCATTGCAGTTGTTGTCCAGACCATCGCAGGCCTCATCTGCGGTCGGGCCAATCGCCGCGTCGTCATCAGCACAGTCCCCATCGCAAGAGGAGGTGCCGTCTTCGTCACCATCCAAGCCAGTGAGGGTAGCGTCCTCGTCATCGCAGTCGGTGTCACAGGTCGTGTCCCCATCCCCATCTGCATCCACTCGGTTCAGGGCCGGGTCGCTGTCGTCGCAGTCTTCCTTCAGTACGGTCCCGTCTCCGTCGAGGTCGTCGTCCCAGCAATCAGACTCTCCGTCGCCATCGGCGTCCTCGAAGTCGTCAGACAAGCTTCCATCGCAGTCCGAGTCGACCAGGTCGCACTCCTCCTCAGCACCGGGGTGGACCTCGGCGTTGAAGTCGTCGCAGTCTTCTACGTCGGGGGTGGTCCCAAAGCCGTGTGCTGGGTAGCCGTCGCCATCTCGGTCCACCCCATCGCTGCCATCACAGTCTTGATCGATCTCATCGCCGTAGGGGTCGTCCGCACCGGGGTAAATCGACGGATCCTCCGGTGCACAGTCCTGGAGGGTTAAGACCCCATCACCGTCGGGATCGGCCACGGCGTAGAGATCATCCAAGTTCTCGTTCGTAAGCGAGAGCCCACAGGCTGCAGAAAACAGCGTGACTGCACCGAGGAGGGAGACAAGTAACCGACGGGTCATGCGACCTCCGACTGTACGGAAAACCACCAAAATAGGGGTTGCCAGAACATACAGCAGACCGGCACGTTACCGAGCGAAAAAGGCTCTTGTCACTAGCGAGTCGACTGGGACGGGACCCTCACGGTGGCGGGGATCAGGACGTCTCGTCCAAAGACTCGTTTGAGCTCACCGCAGTCTCCTTCTCAGCCACCTCGGAAAGAGCCCTTGCCACGTGGCGGACGTAGTCCCAGCCCGACCACACCGTCACCACCGTGGCCTGCAAGAGCAGCGCGTAGCTCATGTAGCCGGGCGGCATGTCCCACTCGAAGTTCCGCTCTATTAGGTTCTCGCTGAGGAAGAAGACCACTGTCGCGATCTGAGCGATGGCCTGCATGATGGCCTTGAGCTTCCCGCTGAGCCGAGCTGCCAAGACCATGTCGTAGAGGCCCGAGACGACGCGACAGTAGGCGACGATGAGGTCGCGGGCGAAGATCAGGGCGACCATCCAGACGGGCATCCAGCCAACCGCCATGAAGCCCAAGAAGACGAACATCCGGAACATGCTGTCGCTGAGCGGGTCGAGCAGTTTGCCGAGGTTGGAGACTTCGCCGGTGCGCCGAGCTACGACCCCGTCAGCGATGTCGCTGATCTCCGCCAATACGAGGCCGACCAGGGCCAGAGCCATCCAGAAGTGGACAACATCACCCTGCCGGTCGACGCCCATCATCAGGGCGAAGAGGGTCAAGGGGGCCAGGACCAGACGCGAGGCGGTAATCAGGTTGGGGAGGGTCTTGATCCGCAAGGGTGGCCGGCTCGCCATCGAGATGGCTCCTAAGGAGACTCGCCGGGCGGGGAGCCGAGCGAACAGCACCTGTATAGCAAGGAGAGGCCCCCTCAGCGAATGGTGCCGGCGTTCCTCAGTTCCCTTAGCTCCGCGTCGTCAAGCCCAATCTCCCGGAGGATCTCTTGGGTGTGCTGGCCCTGACTCGGCGCCTCACCCTGCGGCTCAGGGCCCAATGGGCACTCGACCCAGGCTCCGTCTCCCCCGGCCGCACGCCCGACCCGATTCCTGGAGACAAACTGGGGATGACCCACGGCCTGGCGCGGAGTCAGCACCGGCCCCACGCAGCAGTCGACATCGGCCAGGATCTCGGTCCACTCCGCAACCGTCTTGGACGCCACTACGGCGGCAATGGACGCCTTGAGACCCTCGTTGTGGGGACCGGGGATCGGAGGAACCTCAAGCCACTCGGGATGGCCCGCTGCCTCGGCGAATCGGACCATGAACTTGGGCTCCAAAGCACCCACTGCGAGGTGGCCGCCGTCCTGTGTCTCGTAGACCTGGTAGACGGCCAGGCCCCCGTTTAGGGCGTCGTCGGCCGGCCCCATCCGCTCTTCGGCCGAGCTTTGGGTCCATGCCGCTGCAAAGGGGGCCACCATTTGGGCTACTGCGTCAGTAATGGAAAGGTCAATCCACTGCCCCTGCCCGGTCCGTTGCCGGTGAAAGAGCGCAGCAAGAACAGCCGAAACCGCCGCCGAGGCTCCCACGATGTCGGCCACGGGGACCGCCGGTACCGGGATCGCGCCGTTCTTTTGAAGCCCCAAGTGCAGGAAGCCAGAGAGGGCCTCGAAGTTGAGGCTGTGCCCTGCCTTGTGAGCCAGGGGCCCAGTTTGACCGTAGCCCGAAAGGCTCAGAAGAATCAGGTCGGGCTTCGCCTCACGCAGGACCTCATAGGGGAGCCGCAGGCGGTCGAGAACTCCGGGACGAAACTGCTCGATCAGGACGTCGCAGCGTGAAACCAAACGCAGCAGCAGGTCCCGACCCGCTGCCTGCTTGAGGTCGAGGACAATCGACCGCTTCCCGCGGTTGAGGACGTGAAAGAAGGCCGAATTGTCGCCGATCGGGGGCGGGAGGGCGCGGGCGTAGTCACCGAGAACGGGGTCCTCGACCTTGATGATCTCCGCGCCCAGAGTGCTTAGCACCCAGGTCGCGTAGGGCCCCGGCAGGAGGCGACTCAGGTCAAGGACCCGAATCCCAGCCAGACTTGCGATGGGAGGATTCAGGGGGCTAGTTCAGGATCGACTGGAGCTTGAGCGCGAGCCCCATGTCGCCCTTGACGCGGAGCTTGCCGGTCATGAACGCCATCTGGGGATTGAGGCTTCCCGCGATCATCGCCATAAAGTCAGCCGAGGTCATCGATATGACGCACTGAGCGTTTCCGTCCTCACCGACGCGCACTTCTTTGGCAGTCTCGCTGAGTTCAATGACCCAACAACCACCATCGTCACCGCTGAGGTTGAACTGGTACACGGCGTTGATGCCGCTGAGCTTGTCGCCAGCTTCCTTGAGTTGGGCGGCCTTGGCATCAAAGAATTCGGTGGGATTCGTGGACATGAAGGGTCTCTCGCTCGTGTTTGGGACGGATAATTGACACACTAATCAACGTGGCCGGGGCGGATCCTATCAGCGAGGTTCCGGGGCAGCAAGCATAGGTCCAGAAAGCTCCTCGCCGCCTCAACCTGCATCAGTTAGGGTGGAATTTGGGAACCGCCGTGGCCAAGACCTTTGAGCTGTCGAAGTCCGCACTGCGCGCCCAGGCTACCCGCCTGTCCGCCTCGGCTCACAACGTCGCCAACCTGAACACGGCGGGATTTCGGCCGCAGCGGGTCCGGCTGGAGGCCCTTGCGCAGGGCATGGGGGTCATGGCCCGGGTCGAGCCGGCCGCCTCAGACCCGCCGGTTTCCGTACCCGACCTGCCGAACGACCGGGCCCTACTCGGCTATTCGCAGGTTGACCTGGTGGTGGAGACGGTCACCCGGTTGACCGCCCAGCGCGCCTACGAGGCCAACTCGATGGTCATTCGACTGGACAGCGCACGCTGGAAGAACCTGCTGCATACGGCCTAGGCAGGCTTCGGGAACTCAGACCACCGAATCTTCGGCGAACATGCCCTCGATGAGGGGCCGGTATCTCTGCTGCACTGCCCGCCTACGCACCTTCAGGGTCGGGGTCAGCTCCCCACTCTCCACACTGAGCCCTCGCGGCAAGATCCGAAAGCGGCGCACGCGGCAAAAGCGGGCGAGGCGCTCGTTGCAGCGGTCAACCTCCGCCTCGATCAGTTGCTGGACCCGGGGCTCCGTCAACAGCGCTCCCCAGTCGTCGGTCGGAAGATCCATTTGCAGTGCGAACTCGCGCACATCGTCCTCCGACAGCGACAGGAGCGCCACCGGATAGGGCCGGCCGTGGCCAAAGACCATCACGTCTCCGATGTAAGGACTCATCCGCAGCGTCGACTCGACTTGCTGCGGGGCGACGTTCTTGCCACCCGAGGTCACAAGGATGTCCTTCTTGCGGTCGGTGATGAGGAGGTAGCCCGCATCGTCGAGAGAGCCTAGATCGCCGGTGTGTAGCCAGCCCTCTTCGTCGAGCGCGACTTCGGTCTCGCCCGGCTGCCGGTGGTAGCCGCCAAAGACCATCCCACCCCGGAGAAGTACTTCGCCGTCCGGCGCGATCCGAATCCGCAGGCCGGGCAGGGGGCGTCCGACCGTCCCGATCCGATTCTCCATCGGCGGGTTGAGCGTCGCCGCACCGCCGGTCTCGGTAAGGCCGTAGCCCTCTAGCAGCTCGATCCCGGCCACCCGGAAGAAGCGCGCCACCTCGGGATTCAGCGGGGCACCGCCCGAGACACAGAAGCGGATTCTGCCTCCCAATGCATCGCGCAGGGGCCCGAACAGGGTCTTCTCCGCCACCCTCCCGTGCACCCCCGTCGACAGCTTCTTCCCCAGAGTTGAGACGCCGGTGCGAGCCAGCAAGTTGGCTGCCATTCCCTCGCCTCTACCCTCGC
>CAZQTQ010000373.1:0-4953 GCA_964596025.1 uncultured Rickettsiales bacterium | reverse complement strand
GCTCGGGCTGCCGGTCATCAAGAAGACGAAGACGGGGCCCTCGACGGACGCTTCTGTACTGGAGGAGCTTGCCTCACGGCACGAATTGCCCGAAGCCATCCTCCGCTTCCGCATGCTTAGTAAGCTCAAGTCGACCTACGTTGACGCCTTGCCCCCGTTGATTCACCCGGAAACGGGCCGCATCCACACCTCCTTCAAGCAGACGGTGGCGGCGACGGGGCGCCTGAGTTCTCAACACCCCAACCTCCAGAACATCCCCATCAAGAACAAGGAAGGTCGGCGCGTTCGGGCAGCCTTCATTCCTGCGGACGGCTTCGCCCTCCTCTCGGCCGACTACTCCCAGGTCGAGCTCCGCGTCTTGGCCCACCTTTGCGGTGGGGAAGGGGGCTTTGCCCGCGCCTTCGAGCAGGGACTGGATGTCCACTCGATGACGGCGGCCGATGTCTTTGAGGTCATGGCGCCGCTGGTGACCCCACAGATGCGTCGGACAGCGAAAGCCATAAACTTCGGGCTGATCTACGGCCAGACCGACTACGGTCTTGCCCGGACGCTACGCATCTCCCGAAAGAAGGCCGCCAAGTACATTGAACGCTACAAGGCCCGCTACCCAGAGGTTGACCGCTACATGGGGGAGACTGTCTCCTTTGCCCGTGAGCATGGCTTTGTTCGCACGGTGTTGGGCCGAAGACGGCCCATCACCGACCTCTCGTCGAACAACTACAACCAGCGCGAGGCGGCCAAGCGGACGGCAATCAACACCCCGGTTCAGGGGAGCGCGGCCGACATCATCAAGTTGGCGATGCTGGCCATCGACGAGGTCCTTGAACGAGAATTCCCTGAGTCCCGAATGATCATGCAGGTTCACGATGAGCTGGTCTTTGAGGTTCCCAAGGAGCAAGTGGACCGGCTGCAAGCTCGGGTGGTACAAGAGATGGAGCGCGCCTATCCCCTCAGTGTGCCCTTGGTGGTCGACGCGCAGGTGGGGTCCAACTGGGACGAAGCCCACTAGAGCAGCACTCTTTCCCCCGAGAGCAGCTAAGAATGACCGCTGTGATGAACCGCCCGCCTGCTGCTGACCTGGCCAAACTCGAGCAGTCGGCCTCCCTCGGATACCTGCTCAACACCATTGCCCACGATCTCAACAACCTCCTGACCAACCTGCTGCTCGGCATCGATCAGGTGCAATACGGCGGCGGCGAGGAGGCGCTGAACCTCGTCACCCAACAGGCCCAGCGGATCGCGGATGTGACTCAGGCCGTCCAGAGTCTGGGCCAGCGCAACCTGATGGAGGGTCGGGCCCGGGAGGATGCAAACGAGCTCCTCCGGGACTTCGGTCAGTGGCACGAAGTGATCTGGGGTGAGACGGTTCGGCTCGAGATTGCCGGTGATCAAGAACTGCCGATTACCTGCCAGCGCCACAGCCTCATTTGCGCTTTGGGTCTCCTATCGCGGTCCATGATGAGCCGGCCGACGGGCCAAGGGCTGGCCGCCGTGGCCTCAGCGGAAAAGCTCCCTCGGTTTGCTTGGTCCGATAGTGGAGAGACCATCCCCATGGTCGTCATTCGTCTCCGCTGGGGGAAGCCGCCCCAGGAGAGAAGCCCCGAGTTCAAGGATCTCGTCGACCGCTTTCTCGCTGCGGATCGAGATGCTCGTGAGGTTGCTCTGATGGCGGCCTGGGAGATTGTCCGTCAGCACCGTGGGCGCATCGAGTGCTACGGATGGACCGACGCCGAGGGCATGGAGTTTGTGCTCCAGTTGCCTTGTTGGGAGTAACCCTGAGAAAAAAAGGTTCCGGCCGTTGAATATCTTTCGATCCAGCCCCGTCTATGGGGATGAGGCCCTTTGGGCCCGCCAGGCAGACCGATGATCAATTGGGATGCCGACGACACGGGAGAAATCATGGCCAGCATCGCCCAAAAGTGGATCGAGGACTTTCCTGACGGTCAAGACGATGGGGCCCTTGTTCAGCAGGTCCTTTCGGGTGACAAGAGCGCTTATAAGACCCTCGTCGAGCGCTACCAGGGCCGCACCTTTGCCGTGGCCTACGGTGTACTCCGAAACCGGGAGGATGCGCGCGAGATGGCCCAGGAGGCCTTTATCAAGGCCTACAAGAATCTCGGCAGTTTCCGGCAGGACTCGTCCTTCTACACCTGGCTCTACCGGATCACGGTGAACCTATCCATCGACCTGCAGCGACGCGCCTATCGGAACCGCGAAAGCACCTTGGACGAAGTGTCGGTCGTGCCGGACCCTGCATACGAGGGGGGACCGGGGCCCAAGGCCCTTCCAAGTCCCACCCAAGTCCTGGAGATCCGGCGCCTCGGCGGGCGGATCCGCGAGGCCATCGACGCCCTCCCTGCCGACCAGCGGGCCTGCATCGTCCTTCGTGAGCTCCAGGGGCTGAGCTACAAGGAAATCGCCGAGGCCACGGGCTGCGCCGAAGGAACGGTCATGTCCCGCCTCTTCTACGCTCGAAAGCGGCTCCGCGAACTTTTGGCCGACGCCCGCTAGGAGGATGAAGTGACTCCAGAAGAACGCGAACGCTTGATTCAGCGCTTCTATGACGGCGAGGTCGGTGGCGAAGAGGCCACCTGGGCTCAGCGCATGCTCCAGGAGGATCCCGAGGCCAAAGCGCTCTTGGACAGCCTTCAGGAGATCTCCGACTCCATCAAGATCGAGATCGCGGGAGCCGTGGCTGAAGAAGACTTTTCCAGCTTCTGGGAGGGAATCGAAGGGCGGCTGCCCGACATGGCACCGCTGCAGGCAGCCCCTCCGATTCGCTTGGCGATGGCCACTGTGGACGAGCCAGAAGGGCTAGCCTCCTTGGAGGAGGTTGGCGGTGCGCCGGAAGCGTCCGATGAGTTGCCGACCGCAGAGCCCGGGCTGGTCGAGATCCCCCGACCCCGTCCCTGGTGGCAGGTGGTTGCGGGCCCGCTAGCTGGGGCAGCGGTGGCGGCGGCCGTGACGGCGGCCGTCCTCCTGCCCGGCAGCAGCGAGGTCCCCCGTCACAGCTCAGAGGTCGCAGTCCGAGCCATTGAGGCGAGCCCTTCTGCGCCGGTGGTCGAGAACCCGGACAACAGCATCGAGATCGAAGCGGTTGAGACGGAGGGGCCGTTGGTCCTTGTCCTTCAAGACGGGCCGGATCAGCCGACAATCATTTGGTTCGTGGAGACATCCGCGTCCAGCGACGGCTAACCTTGGGCCGGTTCCCCTGGACACACGGAGGATGAAGATGGACTGGGCGAGGACTCTGCTTGTTGTCGTTTCGCTCGTTGTCGCTTGGCTTGTTCAGCCCCAAGCGGACGGCTGGGCTGTAGCTGAGGCCTTGGCCGGCCCCGGAGTGCAGCTTCACGTCGATGTCCTCCGCGGCACCAAGGGCGGGGAGGGCGCGGACGAGGCTGCGGCCCGCCACCAGGCGATTCTCGATCGGATCGCCGGCTATGGAGGATGGACACAAAATGATCGCCTCGTCCTGGAGGTCGAAGTCGGCAAGACCGAGAAGGCCCGCACCGGACCCCGCAGTGTGAGCGTGAGCTTGGAGGCGATCACGGCCGAGAAGGCGAAAACGACCATCGTGGTCGTTGACCCCAATGGAAAGCCCCACAAGCTCAGTTCCAGTATGGGGCGCGGTGGAACGGCGGTTCTCACCGTACAGTCGGCCGACGGCTCCGAGGTCTTCCTCTTCGTCGTTACCGTTCGGTGGTAGTGCCCACCGCCTAGGGGAGGTCGTGAGCGAGGCGGAAGCCGACGTGGGAGCCCACATATCGGTCCGGTACCTCTGAGCGTGAAGCACAGCGGGAGTAGATGGCCACCGTACCGTAGGAGCCGCCGCGGAGGAGGCGCTTGCCTAGCGGCGCGGTCGAGGGGTCGTCCCAAGCAACCCAGTCTCTTACCCCGCCCCCGAGATCGCGGATCCCGTAGGGCGATACGTCTGTGTCTACGGTACTTACGGGGACCAGCTCCATGCCGCCCTCCCGGCTTTCGGCCATCGAACAGTAGGTGGCGTCGAAGCGGTCGCCCCAAGGAAAGAGCCGGCGGTCTGCCCCACGGGCTGCCTTCTCCCACTCCGAATCGGTCGGCAAGCGGAAGGTCGGGCCGCCTTCTTTGGCGCTGAGCCATACGGCGTAGGCTTCTGCTGCCTCTGCCGTGACCGACACCACCGGAAGATCGGCTTGCCACAGAACCCCGTCTCGGTCCCGGAAGGGGAGGACGAAGGGGCCCTCGTCCGGGAGAACGAACAGAGGCTCGGTGCGGATTCCGACGCCGACCCGGGCTTGGGGTGCGTGCTGGACTGCGAGGTCGGGGTTGTTCTGGCTCAGGTCCGCGAGGAAGGCGAGGTACTCGGCGACGGTGGTTGGATGGCGAGCCAGGGCAAAGCCGGGAATGTGGACCAAGGTCGGTGGTTGGGGATCGAGCGCTGCATCGTCCCCGCCGAGAATCACCGCGCCACCGGGGATGTGGACAAAGCCGTCCCGAATGGCGGCGGCATCCACCAGGCTGCACCCGATGTGGAGGTCCTCCTGTCGACGAATTTGGATTGGGATCGTCAGAGGAGCGGAACCCTTGGCTGAGACCTCGATCCGGTACGAGCCCATCGGACAGGCGAGGGTCTTGCCCGACGATGTGCTTAGGTCCTGTTCGTCGGCGGGGAGGCGTCGGCCTTCGCGATCGACGAGGGAAAAGAGGCGCACCGTGGCCCCCGGAGCCGCGACGTCGATGGTGAGGGTACCCGCTCCATCGAGCCGCGCTTCGTAGCGCTTGGGGTCGTGGCGGAGGATGAGTTCTTCCCACCGTCGCATCCAGCGGGTGTCGTCTCTCGCCTCGGCCTGGAGAAATCGAAGCCAGCAGAGGTCCGCCAAGCCCTCCCGGGCCGGCGGGAAGTCGCGCACATGGGAGAGGGCCGACTCGAAGGCGGCCTCACTGTCGCCGAAGAGTCGGTCAGCCTCGGCGACG
>CAZQTQ010000372.1:4423-4955 GCA_964596025.1 uncultured Rickettsiales bacterium | reverse complement strand
GTCTCCGTCCAGGTCTGCGACGGCTGAGGCGAGGGCTCCATCGAGCTCTTGATCGACGGTGTGTTCGGTCCAGGTGTTGGCGGCGATGTCTTCTTGCGACCACCAGCTCAGACGGTCGCCGTCGAAGGCTGTGGCCACCAGGTCCAGCAGGGAGTCGCCGTCTACGTCTACGATTCGGATGGCTGAGGCCCCTTCGAAGTTGCCGTCGACCAGGAGACCGGAGCCAGTGGTCCCGTTGCCGGAGCTTCTCCACCAGCGGACTTCGCCATCCAAGAAGCTTGTATAGATGATGTCGAGGTCTCCATCGTCGTCGAGGTCCGCAACCCCAATCGACGATGGGGTGTTGTCCGAGATGATCCAGGTCCTAGTCCAGCTGCCTCCGACCCCATCGTTGTTCTTGTAAAACTCGATCCTGCCGAGGTTGTAGCTAGTTGCCACCACGTCGATGTATCCATCGGAGTCCATATCTCCGAGGGCGATGTCGTAGGCGTCGGTGATGTTGGAGTAGATCGCTCCGTAGGTCCAAGAGGTG
>CAZQTQ010000372.1:0-4413 GCA_964596025.1 uncultured Rickettsiales bacterium | reverse complement strand
CGACTGTGTTCAGACCGTTGGCCGCGGCCACGACGTCTAGGTCTGAGTCTCCGTCGATGTCGGCCAGCTCCACCGAGATAGCACTGGTGAAGCCAGTGGCGATGGAGTGTTCGGTCCAGCTGGGTGTGGGGCCGGTGCTGTCCTGCTCCCACCAGGAGATGGTGTCGGCCGCGTTTGCTACACCCACGACGTCCAGATCGGAGTCCCCGTCGATGTCCCCAATCGCGACGTCGTAGGCTCCGTCCAAGCCGCTTGCGATGGTCTGTCGGGTCCAGCTCGACCCATCCCCCGCGACATTCGACCACCAGGCGATCTCGTCGTCGACCTGGGCGGCGCCCACCACATCCTCGTAGCCGTCCCCGTCGATGTCGGCTGTCTCGATCGCGGTGGCTCCCTGGAAACTGCCCAGTTCCGCGACCGTGGTCTTGGTGAACACGACCTGAGCCGAGGCGGGGACCGAACAGAGCAGGAGGAGGGTGGCAGTCGCTGCTGACAGGACGCTGGAATGAGGCACACGGAACTCCGAACGTTTGACCTGAGCTAACCGCAGCTGCCAGCGGGCGCCCGCTGCACTCAGGGCCAGGGGGATGAGAACGACCGAGTATAAGTCACGAGCCTCAAGGGGGTCTCTGTTGACCCTCATCGGGTCCGTCCCTCCGTCGAGGGGCGCCAGGGCGGCAGCGGGTCCGTGGCCCCGTCGCGTTAAGCTTGGCTCCCTTCGAATCAGCCTCGAAGTGGAGGACCCTATGCACCGAACCTCTCCACTGTCCCTCCTCTTGCTCCTGGTTCTCTCCGGATGGGGAAGTGAGGCCGAAGCCATCACCCACTACGCCGAGCCGAACTGCTCGGAAAACGGGGACGGCACGACCTCCACCTGCGCTACTTCGGACGGGGGCCCCGGAGCGTTCTCGAGCCTTCAGGCGGCGGTCACGACCCTCACGGCAGGAGATGTCCTCGTGGCTGGAGACGGCGTCTTCGAAGAGAACCTCCGGATCACGGGGGGCGACGGCTGTTCCGACGGGACCCTCTCCGACCCGATCACGGTCCAGGGGCAAGGCACGACCCTCACCACCCTGCAGGGCATCGACTTGACCCGGCCGGCCCTCGACATCCGCTGTTCCTATTGGACCTTTGAGGACTTCCTGGTCCAAAACGGTGGACCAAGCGACGACGTAGCGACGGGAGGAGGCATCAAGATTCGCTCGACTGCGGTCGGGAACACCCTCTACAACCTCGACGTCGATGGACAAGGACGCTCCGCCTTGGGCGTCGGCGTCAGTTGCCTCAATGGCCGCATGGACTGCCCCAGCGACACCTGGATTGAGGACGTCGCCAGCTACTCACACCTCGTTCCTGACTGGGGTGATGCCCACTGCTTCTCGATTAACTACGGGGCGGACGCGACCCACGCGCCAACCAACACCACCATCCTCGGGGCCACCGCTTATGCCTGCGACGGGGACGCGGTCCAGATCGTGGGTCCCAATGAAGGCGGGGATGTCTCTGCTGTCGACACCGTCATCGAAGACTCGACCTTCTACCGGTCCGAGCCGGAAGCGCGGGAAGAGAACGCCATTGACGCCAAGGGGGCCCGGGGCCTGATCATTCGAGGCAACCTCATGTACGGCTACCGCTCGACCGCCAACAGCCCTTCGGGTCCCGTGGTGGTGCTCCACAGCTCGACCCGGGACGTGGTGTTCGAGGAGAACATCCTGCACTCCGGCTCTCAGGGGCTCCGCATCGCTCTCGGAGCGTTCACCGGGAATGCCCCCCACGACATCGTGGTCCGAAACAACCTCATCTACGGTTCGACCAAGGCAGCGCTCACCGGTTTCTCTGGCGGGGCCGGGATCGGCATGCTCATCCAGCTCTCTGACAACATCTCGGTTACCAACAACACCGTGGCCGACTGCGAGGGTGCCGGACTGGCAGTCACAAGTCCTGCCACTGGCGTGGTGCTCCAGAACAACCTTGTCGTGGCCGCAGGTGGTGGGGCGGGCGAGGAAGAGTTGGCCATCGATCCCGCGGCTGACTTCGATATGGACCACATGCTCATCTGGGGTGCTTCCGGACAGGGGGCGATGAACAGTGTCAGCGACATCACTGTCGACTGCCCGACCTGCATCAATTCGGACCCTCTGCTCGTGGAACCCACCGCAGCGAACTACCGCCTGTCTGAGGGGAGCCCCGCGGCTGACGCGGGCATTGGGGTAACCGGCGTGGTTACCGATCTCGACGGGAACCCTCGCGACGGAACCCCCGACATCGGAGCCTACGAGCTGATCTTGGAGATCGGAGACGACGACGACAGCAGCGCCGGCGACGACGACGACAGCAGCACTGGGGGCGACGACGACGACAGCGGCACCGGTGGCGACGATGATGACGACGACGACGACAGCAGCGTCGGTGACGACGACGACAGTGGGGACGACGACGACAGCAGCGTCGGTGACGACGACGACGACGACGACAGTGGGGGCCTTGCCGAGGCGACTGAGGCCTGCTCCTGCACGCAGAGCGCAGCCCAGCCGTCGTCCTTCCCAGGGTTCTTCTGGATGCTGGGGGCCGGCTTGCTCGCGCGGCGGGGCCGGAGGCTCCCGGTTGGCTAGCTGAGGGCGGGGATCGGCGATCCCGACTCAGGCGAGTAGGGACAGGAGATGTACATGTGCCGGTCGCCAAAAGCGGACCAGGCTCGTCCGGTTCGCTTCGCCTCGTACATGGCCGAGTCGGCCGCACTCAGCACCTTTTCCACACTGAACTGATTGTCCGGCGTGGCCAGGACGAGGCCGATGCTGGCCGTCACGTGGAGTGGGGTCTCGTCGAACCAGACGGTTCGGCTAATGGACTCGCTGATGCGCTGGGCGATCTGCTCGACAAGCTCGGGGTTGCCCACGTCTCTCAGGATGACAGCAAACTCGTCGCCATGAAGCCGGGCAACCAGATCGTCGGGCCGGAGCGTCTTGAGGAGCCGCACGGCGGTCTCCCTCAGAACGGCGTCGCCGGCCTGGTGTCCGTAGGCGTCGTTGATGGGCTTGAAGCGATTGAGGTCTAGGTAGACGAGGGTGTACGGGGTGCCCCGGCGTGCGAGCTGAGCGACGGCTCGCTCGAGACCCAACATCAGGGAACTCCGGTTCGGGAGTCCAGTCAGGGCGTCGGTGGTCGCAGCGCGGGCGAGCTCTACCTCCCGGTTCTTGGCATCGTGGACGTCCCGGAAGGAGCCACCGGACAAGACGAAGCGTCCGTTCTCGAAGATGGACACGCCCCGAATGTTGAACCAGCGGTACTCGCCGGAGCGGGCCAGAAAGCGCCCTTCGACCTCGTAGGGGATGGGGGATGGGCCGGAGATTAGCTGCCTGCGCCGCTCGGTCTGCAGTGCTTCGTCGTCGGGATGAATCAGGCTGTACTTCCAGCTGGCCGGCCGGTTCGCGATCTCGTCCCGCGAGTAGCCCAGGAGCTCACAGAGGCGGTCGCTCCACCAGACCTGAAGATCGGCCACGTCGGGGTCGGTGTCGGGCTTGGGGGAGATCAACCAGGGGGCATCGTGAGTGCCGGCTAGGATCAACTCCAAGCGTTGGATGTAGTTGGGGTGATCGAGGTCGTCTTTTCCGACAATTGAGAGGGGCTGACCGGGTTCTTTGGACACACTCCGAGTCGTAGATTCGGGCATGAAACGAGCCTCCCGAGGGTCACGAGTAGGGCGATTTCAGGTCGACAAAGAGAGCGGGATTTCTTGGGTTTTCCTCCCCCAAGTTGCGGGACTCTAGCCTGTTTCTTGACAGAGTCCCAACAAAATCTCGACAAGTACCCAACCTTGGACCGTGTTGCTCGGTCGTCTCAGAGGGGGCCCTTATTGCGAGGCATTGGCGCATAATGTGAGTCTTGTCTGGAATCGTCTCATTCAGGGTTTGGTCATGACCAAGCGCGGCCTTGGCGCCCTATTCGGGCTGTTCCTGATGACCGCCGCCGGGTGCACCGGGGCTGATGTCACCTTCGACTACGACGGCGACGGGGTGGCAGATTCTCTGGACTGCAATCCCGAAGACCCGTCTATCAACCCCGGCGCCGCAGACATTTACGGCAACGGCACCGACGAGAACTGCGACGGAGTCGATGGCTACGACAACGACGGCGATGGCTACGCGTCCGAGGCGGGCGACTGCAACGACACCAACCTCCAGGTGCATCCGGGGGCTGAGGAGATCTGCGGCGACGGCATCGACAACGACTGCGACCCCAGTACCACCGATCTCTGCGGCGACGACGACGACTCCGCCCCCGTGGATGCCGACAACGACGGCATTGAGGAGTCCGAGGATTGCGACGACACGGACCCCAACGTCGGTGCCCAGGCGACCGATGCCGACTGCGACGGAGTCCTGACGGCGGCCGACTGCAACGACGCCGACTCCG